>JALRJZ010000078.1 GCA_023261045.1 Akkermansiaceae bacterium | reverse complement strand
ATCTAAGTTGACTCCGACATACTCTTTACCAGCGAGCTCAACTAATGACTTTAATTCCAAGGAATGCATGTCACCGGCATGATTCTCCATGGCAATCTTGACTCCCAGTTCCTCAGAGAGTCCCTTCGCCCGCTTCAGGACCTTCACCGTGTCTTCGATTCGAGCCTCGATGCCTCCCTCGGTCAGTCGGTCCCCTGAATTGCCGAGCACAACACGAATCACGGGAGATCCCAGCGCTTTTGCCGACCGAAGTCCCAGCGCAAGGTGCTCGTCTGCACTACCCCATTGATCTTTAAAACTTCTCGAACTGGGGCAAATACTCCAAGTGCCGAGATAAATCTGAATTCCTTGATCCTGCGCGTATTGATGGACCTCCACAAGAGCCTTCTGCTCAAGCGACTCAAACGCATCGAGGTCGGTGATAAACACGGTATCTACCTTCAATTTGACCGCGTAGTCGATGAGTTGCTTCGCCTTCCAACCCATCGCCCGGACCGCATAGTTGTCGTATCCTAAAAGCAGAGGTTCCTTGCCCTCCTGCGCCAATACGGGGAGAGCTGAAAGGGAGAACGCTCCGGATAGAAAATGCCTACGGTTCATCATCATAGTTTCCCTGATCAACTCAAGCTGGCAAGCTCCAGTTTTAAAATCGTTTCGCGCTTTGGTGCTTCCACATTTCCATCAATCTCTCAGACTCGCGACCTTACGCGATCGACTCTCACCTTCTTTTGATATGATCAAACTGACCATTTTCCTCACCTTGGGCCTTAGCCTTTCTCTCAAGCTCTTCTCATCAGAAAGGCCTAACGTGCTTGTTATTCTCGCTGACGATCTTGGTTTCTCTGATCTTTCTTGCTATGGCGGAGAGATTCCGACTCCCAACCTTGATGAGCTTGCAACCGGTGGGGCAAAGTTTTCGGCCTTTTATACCAGCGCTCGCTGCTGTCCTTCGCGAGCTTCTTTAATGACGGGAATTCACCCTCATCAGGCAGGGATTGGATCCTTCACCCATGCCTCCCAACCACCTGGAAGAGGGCTGGCGTATAAAGGTCAGCTCCTTCCTACATGCGTCACTCTGAGCGAGATCCTACTCGATCAAGGCTATTCGACGTGGATGGTGGGAAAATGGCACCTCGCTCACCCGGGGCCCATGGATCGTGGATTCCAAAACTACTATGGGTATAAAGACTTCCTCGCTCATTCAGAAAACCAATGGGACGCTTCAAAATATATCCGGCTCCCAGAAACAACGAAGCCTGAGATCGCGACGACCAAAGACTTTTACGCGACTGATATCTTTACCGAGTATTCCCTCGAATTCTTAAAACAGGCCAGAGCTCAAAAAGACAAACCATGGTTTCTCTATCTTGCTCATTCTTCTCCTCACTTTCCAATTCAAGCTCCCAAAGAGTCCATTGATCGTCACGTGCAGACCTACCGAAGAGGCTGGGACGTGTTGCGTGCGGAGCGCTTTGAGCGACAAAAAAAACTGGGACTTGTAAGAGCTGATGCACAACTCCCTCCCCTTTCGGAAGTTCCGGTTGATCGAGAAGACATTGCAAACGGCTTCTCTGGAAAACCAAATCCTCCGTGGGAGTCGCTATCTGCCAACCGGCGGGAGGATCTCGCCCGACGCATGGCTACCTTTGCCGCCATGGTCGAGCATGTTGATCAAGGGATTGGCCGAATCATCGAAGACCTAAAACGCAATGGTGAGTTCGAGAACACCATCATCACCTTTCTCTCAGACAATGGAGCTTGCTATGAGTGGGGGCCATTCGGGTTTGATGGGCGTTCACGACTGGGCACGACGACACTCCATGAAGGTGATGTTCTTGCAAACATGGGCCAAAAAGAGACCCACTCATCATATGGATCCGGGTGGGCCAACCTGGGCAATACGCCACTCAACATGTACAAACATTTCTGCCATGAAGGTGGACTGACCTCACCATTGATTGTGCATTGGCCGCATAGAATCCAACCAACGAAGCATTTTGTTGAAACCCCTTCACACCTCATGGACATCGTGCCGACGATTTTAGAAGCCACCCAAGCGGTCTATCCATCTGAGCGAAAAGGGATCAAAGTCACTCCGGTGGAAGGTCGCTCTCTTCTCCCTGTAATCAATCAGACCAGTGAGATTGCTGAACGAATTCTTGCCTTTGAACATCAAGAGGCACGGGGACTGCGAAAGGGCGACTGGAAGCTCGTCTGGGGAAAACGCCAGCCCGATCAAATCACTTGGGAACTCTACAATCTCAGAGAAGACCGCTTTGAACAAAACAACGTGTCTCAGAACTATACCAAAATCAGGGAACAACTCATCGAAGATTGGCAACAATGGGCAAAGAGAGTTCATGCGTCTCCTCACATTGTTCCAGAACCTGGATTCCAACAAGAGCCGCATCGAACGACTTCAAATTCTCCTAAGATCGCAAATCGTCCACTTCATTTTAAAGCCCGCGTGCTCGGCGAAAACCTCCATGGCGTGGTCCTTGCTCAAGGAGGAAAAGAACAGGGGTATGCTCTTCACCTGATCGAGGGAATTCCATGTCTTGATGTGAGAATTAACGGAGAAGTCACCCGGCTCATCGCAGATTCTAAAATTCAAGGTGAGGTGAAGCTAGAGGTTCAAATTACGGAAGATCAACTCACCCTCATCGTGAACAAAAAGAAGTTCCAAGCCCCCTCTCCAGGACTCATTCCCGTGCAACCTAAAGATCCTCTCTCAATTGCCCAAGACGAACTCACCGCTGCTGGAAACTTTGAAGCTCCAAATCACCTTCGCGGGCAGGTTCTCTCCCATCATTTTTTGAACGGCAAAATATAACGACTCGTATCTGACCACTCATTCTAAAAGACAAGAAAATGATTTTAAGGTTTCTCTCCTTGGCTCTTCTTTGGGCTCCTCTTTCAGCAGAGATTGTTGATCCTCTCTGGCATTTCAGTTTCAAAAAACCGAACGATGGTTGGCAAACAACCTCATTTGATGATTCACAATGGCAAGTCGGTCGAGGGGGGTTTGGCGAACCCTCTACACCAAAATCAAGAGTTTCTACCATTTGGAATAGTGATGATATTTGGCTTCGGCGAGTCATTAATATTGATGCGATCCCAACTCAACCAGCTCTCTACCTTTATCACGACGAAGACACTGAAGTTTATCTCAACGGGTTTAAGATCGCATCTTTTACCGGCTTTAATGGCTCCTATCAATTGGCCCCCATCGCTAAGGAATATCAGAAGCACCTCAAAAAAGGCCCCAATCTCATCGCCGTGCATTGTCACCAAACCACTGGAGGACAATTCATTGATGTGCACCTCGTCGACGGCAACGAAATCCCTGAGCTCCCCAAGCCAAAGCCACCGATCGCTCCTCTTGTTAAGAATAAAATGATCACTCCTTGGGGTGAGAACGTTCGCGCCGAAAATACTTGGCAAGAATATCCCCGTCCACAGATGAAGCGAGCCCAATGGCAAAACTTAAATGGTCATTGGAACTATGCCATTACCGAAAAAGAAGTACCTCAGCCTACTGATTGGAACGGCAAAATCCTCGTTCCTTTCGCCATCGAATCCAAGCTCTCTGGCGTGCAGAAGCAGGTAACACCTGACCAAGCACTTTGGTATCACCGCACCCTGACATTAGCTCCCCAAAAAGGAGAGCGAACCATCCTGAACTTCGAAGCAGTTGACTACCAATCGACGGTGTGGATCAACGGAAAAAAAGTTGGCGAGCACACCGGAGGCAATCTTCCTTTCAGCTTTGATATCACTTCAGCGTTAAGCTCTGGTCAAAACTCCATCGTGGTCAAGGTTCTCGATGCCACCGACTCAGCATATCAACTTCATGGCAAACAACGCCTCAACCCCCATGGGATCTGGTACACCCCCGTCACCGGAATCTGGCAAACGGTTTGGTTAGAGACCGTTCCGGACTATTCTATTAAAGATTTCAAGATCACCACTAAGATGGACGGCTCCGTGCGGATCCAATCTCACTTGGAATACAAAGCTCCGTTTTCTGGGAAGATTCTCTCCAATGCAAAAGTTTCGCTCAACGGAAAAGTCATCACCGAATCCTTAGGAAATCTCGAAGACCTCTCTCTTAAGATTCCTAAGCCTCAACTCTGGTCACCTGACTCGCCGACCCTTTATGAATTGGAACTCACCTTTGGAAAAGACCAAGTCAAATCTTACTTTGGAATCCGGGAAACAACAGTGGCCAAAGCCAAAGATGGGCACCTTCGACTTCATTTAAACGGGAAGCCTCTCTTCCACTGGGGAACTCTCGATCAAGGATGGTGGCCTGATGGTCTTCTCACCCCACCCTCAGATGAAGCGATGCTTTCGGATATCGAATTCCTCCAAAAAGCGGGATTCAACACCATCCGGAAACACATCAAAGTTGAGCCAAGACGTTACTATTACCACTGTGACCGCCTCGGAATGCTCGTCTGGCAAGATCAAGTGAGCGCAACGAGACGAGATGATCCCCCGTGGCCGCGTCTTGCCCCGAATCCACCCGAGGCAATCTGGCCGGATCAACCGCATCAGCAATACCTCACCGAACATCAAGAGATGATTGATAACTTGCACAATCATCCATCCATCGTTCAGTGGGTCCCCTTCAATGAGCGCTGGGGTCAGCACCGCACCCTTGCAGTCGGCAAATGGGTTATGCAGTATGACCCAACCCGACAAATCAACATCGCCTCCGGAGGAAACTTTTTCCAGATCGGCCACATTGTTGATCATCACGAATACCCCCACCCTGGGTTTCCCTTTCATCTCGACAAAGGGCGCTTTGACAACTTTGTGAAAGTGGTCGGCGAGTTTGGTGGCCACGGTTTTCCTGTTGCTGATCACCTGTGGGACCCTGGGAAACGAAATTGGGGGTATGGTGGTCTCCCAAAAAATAAGGCTGAATGGATCGCTCGCTACAAAGAATCCATCTCGAGATTGGCCAAGCTTAGGACCCAGGGAATTGCAGCTGGCATCTACACACAGACGACTGATGTCGAAGGAGAGATTAATGGACTGATCACTTACGACCGTCGCATCCAAAAACTCAAACCAGAAACCTTGCGTCGCATCCACCAAGAGGCAGGCCTGATTGGCCATCATCCTGAAACCACCGGAATGGCACCTGTAAAAATCCCCATCGCAAAAGTGGCTCCAGTCCGACCGGTTGATTCACCCGCAACAATCGAGTCGGGTTTAAAAAATCATGATCGGGCTCTTTTTATCAAGAATGATTGGATTCGTGACCCTTATATCACTCTTGGTCCAGATGACTTCTACTATCTCACTGGAACAACGATGAACGCGGGTGACCCTCGTGAAAAAACCGACCCTTACAATATTGGACTCGGTGATCACTCCGCCGTTGGAACAACCGTGCGTGTTTGGAAATCAAAAGATTTGATCAATTGGCTCGATCTCGGTGCCGTTTATTCTCTCAAAGATAGCTATCACCAAAAGCCAGGACAGAGAATCTGGGCTCCAGAGGTCCACTGGATTGCTGAAATGCAGAAGTGGGCACTCGTGCATTGCCCAAAACAAAAGTCGAATTTTTCCCTTTCGGCAGGCCCGAAGCTAGAGGGGCCCTGGACTCACCCAATGGGTAAAAATCTCCGGCCCAAACACGATCCATCACTCCACCAAGATGGCCAACGTTGGTGGATGCTTTCTGAGAACACAAACCTGCAACCTATCGCCGGTGATTTCACCAAGTTTACGGCAAAGCCGGTTCGCATTGACCCATCATCTACCCGCCCCGGTCCAGGAGGCGATCCGATTCAGCGCATTGGGCACGAGGGCGCAACGATGATCAAAATCCAAAACAAATACGTTCATCTTGGCACCGCATGGTCAACTGACAAAGGCAGGCAAGGCTCTTATAATCTCTATTACTGCGTTGCTGATAAAATCACTGGTCCTTATGGTCCTCGCAAATTTGCTGGCCGCTTTCTCGGACATGGCACTCCCTTTCAGACTCGTGATGGCAAGTGGTGGTGCACGGCCTTTTTTAACGCCAACCTTCCTCCTCTCCCTAGCGAAGGCATCGAGAATCGCGATCTCTCAGAAACCGCTCAAACTATCAACCATCGGGGAACAACCATCGTTCCACTCGACATTCGTTTCTTAGCAAGCGGCGAGCTTCACATCAGAGCCAAGGATCCTCGCTATGCTCAAGAGGGGCCAGACGAGGCTCAAGAATTTGAGAGAAAAGCGAGCTGAGATCATTAACCTAAGACGAAGGTTCGACAATTTGGAGGTGATCCAAATTACCTCCACTCAAGTTCGTGGCCTCAAGGCGAATCGTATTGTTCCCCTTTTTTAGCATCACCGGATGAGTCAAATTATTCCAATGACTCCAGCTCCCAGTCCCAGGAAAAGGAAGGGTAGCCGTTTCTTTGCCATTCACAATCAGTCTCAGTGGCCGAGCACTCGAGCCGAGTGCATAACGCACGATCATTTGCCCTTCTCCTGCTTTTCCGCTACTCACTTTCCACTCAAGTGATTGCTGACCGACCCCAAAATCAGCATAGTTTAACCCGGTGTAACCATCATACTGAGTGGATAATGCTGGCCCATTTCTTTGAGCGTCTTCGATGTGATAAACATGACCAATGGGATCAATCATTTTGATCGGTTTGCCCGACCCACGAGTGCTTTTCTTGGGGGTTGGTTCTCCTGCAAAATGCAAAGGATCCGGAGGCGTATTCTCGAGAAGTCGATTTAAGGTGTAAGCGAGATAGGCATTGGCAAGAGGTTGACCCTCTGCAGAAACCATGCCCTGTAGGGTAAGCTCGTGAATGTGCCATGCTTTTAACTCTGCAAGCTCAAGTTCAACCACCTTCCCATCATCAGAAATATGAATCGATTCAACACCAACTGGTGTGACATCCATCTGAGGTGACCCGTAGGTCTTGTGATACTGATAGTAGTACCTTTGAAACGGCCAAGTCTTTGGATCACTGGCAATTGATCGATCAACTGGTTGCGTAAAAGTAAAACGAAATCCGGTCTTCGTGAGGTTCATGGAAGCCACTTCAAAAGGAATTTTTCCATCCCAGCTCACACGAGAAATCCCTTCGCCCCCCGCCCAAGAATGTCTCGTGTGACCGACAAAGAGACTTCCATCGGGAGCCCATGCCATTCGATTACTTCCCCTTGGGAGAGGGTCCCCATCGATAAAGGGAACACAAGCGCCTTGTAATTCTCCGTCAACTTTCTCGAGCATCACTCGAACAATGCGGCTACGGTTCATTTCTCCAACTAAAAGCTGTCCGGAAAATGGACCAAAATTCGCTTCTGGTGTGATGGCCAAAACCTGAGTTGGCGAATTCGCCATCGTGCCGTGTGGAAAGACCACCGCAGCTCGAGATCTCATCTTAGCGAGCACCTCTGGACTAGTATTAACTGGAATGCCTTCAAAGCCAGGTTTCCAGGTCAGACTCGCCGCGTGTCCATAAAAACGACCCTCTTGAACATGAAACAACTTACTAGAGCCTACCCAATCCCCTTGGTTGTCAGTCACAAACAGATTACCCTCGAGATCAAAACCTAAGCCGTTGGGTGTCCGGTGACCATAAGACCATGGGATGGTTCGGCCATCTTTGGTGAGCTTCATCACACAACCGCGGTAGGGGGTCGATGAATGCATTCTTCCGGAGCGTCCTCTTGAGTCAAATTTTCCTCGAACGATCGCACGAACTCCGTCTCCGGACGAACCGGTACCTAGAGAAAAGAAGATCTCTCCTTGTTGATTCTGAACAGGAGTGAAATGAAACTCATGGTAGTTACCTGACATGCCAAAATCGTCAGTAAGCACCTCATAATCATCGGCTTTCCCGTCCCCGTCGAGATCGCTCACCTTTGTCAGCTCAGGACGCTGCGAGACGATCAACGATGAATTGGAAACAGCGATGACGCCCAGAGGGTTGTGCAACCCTTCTGCAAATAATTGCCACTGCTTGGACTTAGGCTGATAGAGAAAAATTTCCCCGCTTGGCAAGCAGACCACAAGACGCCCATCAGGAAGAAAATCCAGTCCGTCGATTTGCTTCATATCAAACTTCGATGGGGGAAGTGGTATTGGAGTGATCGAATACTGTGGAGGAGTCGCTGCTAAAAGTGAAAACGGAATACTCAAAAGCGGCGCAATGTAATCAAGAGGCTTCATTTGGTTTTTTCTCCTTGGGTGTTGGTGACTGGAACAGGGATAAATGGTTCTCTTTCGAGAATGGTGAGCTGAAACTCTCGAGCCTGTTGAGCACTGAGCTTGAGGAGACCCTCGTGATCAACGATCCCAGCTGAACTCGTGATCTTGGCTGCAGGATCAAGCGTCACGTTGAAGGTAAGTTCCACAGGAGGCTCCACCCTAAAACGTCGCACCACTCCCGTTGCATCTTCGGTTGCCTTGATGTGCTCGTGAATCACATGATTGCCAAGTTGATAACGAAATTCAGGATAACCATTAATTAAGCGATAACCTCGATATTTCGGAGGCCCCTTAGCTCCCTCAATCACAAAGGGAAAATCTTGAGCCTGCGATGTATCATAAAAAGGAGTCCCATGATTCGTTCTTGCTAATTCACGGTCATTCTCTGGTTTCAACAAACTTGATTGAGCTCGATAATAGGGGGTGCCATTAAAAGATGCAATTGGCTTACCGTTGCTTGACCAATGCACCTGATTTCCACGAATAAATCCACCCTTTGTCCAAATGTAGCGTAAGCGCGACTCGCCCGCATCCCAGCAGTAATACTGATTGCCAGGGAGCGCGACGGCAAAGGCTGCCGGTGATGCTCCAGGCATGAAGGTTCGGTAGACAACCGGATGATCGATGACGCTCAGAGTGTCATCAAAATCAGGAGTGTATGTTCCATTCGCCTTTTGTTTGTTTTGGGGGAAAGGAAATCGTTTTAAAACGGCTTCAGGGGTCAACACGTCTTCTGGCAAACTCGCTCTTGCTGCCGAGACTTGTTGCTCAGTGACCTCAGGACCCGTGTTCCCCCACGCGTTATTTACATAGGTGACGATTTTTGCGATTTTCTCATCATCAAATAAAAGCTGTGGAGGCATCGCAGAGTAGTATCTCTTGGCGTTCACTTTGATTGGCCCAGCCAGACCCCGCAATACAATTGCCACTGTGCGGTTTGTATCTCCTAGCCAATCACTGTTCACGAGGGGAGGAACCGATCCTGGTTGCCCCTTTCCATCTTCTAAGTGGCAGGCAACACAGGATCCTGCTCCTTCATATAGAGCCTGACCTTGCTCAAGAAGCAAGGTATCTGGAGCTGACCAAGCAACACCACAAGTCGCAAAGGCAATCGATAGGACAAAAATCTTCATCAAATTGTTCATCTTAAAAGAATGATTATTTTTTACGGGTCTTTTAACCGCTCGTTTCAATAAACCTGATAAAAACACGAGAGCTTCATCAAGCGAACACTATACTCCTAATCTTTTAGAACACGCACCCGAAACATTTTTCTAATCGGAAATTCGCTCACAGATTGAAAAGTAACGATCTCTGTTCCGGTTCCATCAAAAGTTCTGATGGTCTTTTGAAGACGAAAACTAGAAGACTGATCACTCCATTTTTCTCCCTCTTCACTCGCCTCAATGAGGTAATGCAAGCCACCAGCTAATCCAAGTCGCCTACGAAAAGTCAACGTGACTCTTGGGCTCTCAACCTCTTGAGAAAGCCCCACTTCTACGCTTGGAATGCTCTGAGCACTAAGCGGGTCAGAGCCCAAACCATACTCAATCATCTGATCAGCCCCATCGTTGTCAGCATCAAGATTACCCGCGATGTCTATTGCTCCAAAAAACCATTGCTCCCAATAATCAGCAATTCCGTCATCATCCTCATCAACGAATACCGCAGCATTACGCAGTAACTTTTTGAGCACCTCGCGATTGGTCGCCAAGGCGAGATCGGATGTTGTAAGATTAAAACGGATCGCTTGCTCGCGATTCAAAGGGTCGAGAATGATCACATCACGGTAAGAAGCGCTCATCTGATCACGCACATTTTGGATCAGGGTGTCTTGAAGCCATGGGAGATTTCGCCCCTCTGTCATCAAGTCATTTGCAAACTCATCATCTTGGCTCCAATTCACCCCGAGAATCTCAACATGGTGTGATAGGTCCTCTTCTCGAAGCTCATCAAAGATCTGCTGCAAGTAACCAAACTGGCTACGGCAATAGCCTCAACTCGCTTGCCCAAAGTAATACGCTGAAACCAAATGCCGATAATCACTTGGAGAGACATCTTGCTCAAAGCGAATCGAAGTCTGATTCTTATCCTGTAAAACAAATTCTGAGACCGGCTCAACCGAGAATACAGGTAGAATTGCCATCATCAAGAAACTCAAACTTCCTCGCACCATGCCTAAGACTTCTCATAATTATTTGAAGAGTTCAATGATCCACTGAGGTTTTACTTTCATCCAACAATGAAGATTACTTAGAGATCATTGTTTGGCTCTCTCTACCTTTCATCTACCCGATAAATGAGAAAGAATTGGATCGTTTGCTACTTATCAAAAGCTTCGCTTTAGAGCTTTCTTTTAGAAAGATTTTAGCGAAGCCTCTCGGGATCAATAAAAACTCTCAAATACACGAAC
>JALRJZ010000077.1 GCA_023261045.1 Akkermansiaceae bacterium | reverse complement strand
TCGTGTCTCCGGCTTTTAGGGGCTGTCGTGCTTTAACTCTTTGAGCGTTTAAGAGAATGTGACCGCTTTTAATGAGGTGCTGGATTTTTGAGCGAGAAAGTTCGGGCAACTTTCCAGCCAAAAAGACATCAAGTCGCTCCGGATTCGAATGTAAGAAGGTAATGGTCACAATGAGTTTAGCCTCGCCACAGAATAAGGATGCCAGCCCAAAGGCAGCCAAAGCAGTTGGCAACAAGATCCCAACCAGTGTTTAAGTATCCCCCAACATTGGTATCTTCAACGTTAAGAACAGCAATAAATTCGACGATTTCGTTGAGAGCTCCTAAGCCCATCCCGGTAAAGACACATAAGAAAATCATCCCCATTGAAGGGTAAAGTTTTCGGCCCAGACGGTGTTGGATGCTTGAACGAAGAGCTTCCCACGCAAGCCAGGTTGTTGAGCCAAAACCAAAGGCATGGACGGCCTGGTCGTATTTCAAAGTATTCTCCACGAGCCAGAGAGAGTAGAGCACTTTTTGCTCCCCGTCGTAGGGCCAGTCGTTAGGGAGCTGGATCAGCCCTCCGGCAAAATGCAGAGCCCCCCACAAAGTCAAACACCAGAGGATGGTGTCAGAGAACCTGACTCGCTGGTGCATGTATGTGAGAACGAGGACAGCGAGAAAGAAAAAGGGGATGTAAACTTTCAAAAACTCCCAGTTTTGTAGGGTGATTGAGGCGCTGATGGCTGCGACGAGATAAGTGGTAACCACTAAAATGATGGAACGTGGAACCTGAACTTTCTTCATGTTTCGGCACGATCCTAGCGAGTCTTAAGGCTGAGAGCGAGGTGAAAGAAGTCAGGCTTTTTTGAGTTTGATGAGATGATACTCCAGCAAACGGGAACGGTATGCCCAATAAATAAGAGGAAAACTCCAAACAAGCTCAGGACGTTTCCAAGCCTGTGTTAACAAAGGAGGGATCCAATTTGGCTCTCTCAAAGGAAGGGTTAATGATTTCTTAAAGAGAGCAAGCCAGGTTCTTGCGACCATCATTGAGAGGTCGAGAGATCGATCGATAACTAATCCTCTGCTGGTGAGGGTTCGGAGGAGTTCTTTTTTGGTGCGCCAGAGTGGAATTCGACCTGCGTCAGCAAGGTGTTTAAGTATCGGAGACTGACGGCCACTCCCAAACCAATCTGCAATGAGGAGCTCCCCACCTTCCTTTAACGCGGTATGAGTTCTTCGCGAGAAGCTCTCCCAGTTTTCCATATGGGAAACACTTTCAATAGCAAAGGCTTGGTCAAGTGACTTAGGAACAATCTGATGGTTCAGCCAATCCTCACAGGCAACCTGAATCCTGGGATGGTCGGGAATCAATTTGGCCTGACGTGCTGAAAGGGTATATCCGTGTACTTGGCAGCAAAACTGTTGAGCTAGAATAAGAGAAAATGAGCCATAGCCGCACCCGATATCAGCGACTTGTCCGCATGGTTCAATGAGACCTAGGATTTGTTCAATGAGTTGTTTTTTGGCCTCTTTGGAGGATTCCTTCCCGGAAATCCATAAGCCATGGTGTAAAGATATACCCCATAGTTTTCGATAGAGGGGATCTAATTCGTCATAGAGCTCAGAGGACATTAGATGGAAATGGCAAGAAGGCAGAGAATTGCTGCGGTGAGGTCTCGCCAATCGAGTTTTTTAGAGCCACTCGTTGTACGAATGAACTGAAAGAGTGCTCCTGTGGGGCAACCATACTTGCAATACGCCAAAGGAAAGAAGAGCGAGGCCACAAGGCCTATCAGGGCAATCAGAATGGTTGCTAAACCCGCCGAACGCCAAAGCCATGCATCGAATCCTTCAAATGAAGAGAGATTCCAAGAAAGGCCGGTGAGAACAGAAGCGATCATTAGGATGAGAAGGAGGGAAGGAAGCCGGGAAAGAAGACGGTGCAGGTTGGGAGGAATCTTTATCGGCTTGATCGGCAGATGGGAAAGCCAACGTTGGAGAAAGCCGTGAGGGCATAGCTGGTGGCAGTAAAGCTGGTGTCCGGTAGTTAATGGTGTCAGTAACGCGGCAAGGGCAAGGGCAATCAGGCCGAAAGAGTTTTCCCATGGAAGTCCGTGTTGAGCCCAGCCTAGCAAGAGGGCTTGAGAGAGAAGATCTCCAAGGAATAATCCAAACCCGACGACCACGAGCAGTTGCCAAAGAATGCGAGCAATCAGGTGTCCTCTCAGTTTGGTAAACGAAAAAAGAAAAGCCCCCATCACGAAGCCAATCAGGCAAATGTTTCTCCACGAAATCTGGTTTTCTTTTGGAAAACGATCTGTTTGGAATCTTGCTAAACGACGCTTCACCGACTCCGCAATGACCCAAGAGGTATCGGTAGCTCCAGAAACCCCCTCTAATTTGGAGCTTCCCCATTTAAGGTCGAGTACGTCGATGATTCTCAATTGATCAAAGATGGAGAGATAATCGCTCTCATCGAGGATTCGCTCATAGTAATCATCATTGTCATAGCCTTTACGAAAGCGAAGCCGGGTGATCCGTTCGGCCGCGGCATCAAGGACGATTAAAACATCACTTGGGCCTTGGAAGCCTTTCAAATATTCGTTTTGGGGCGCTGTTCTAAGGGCATGTCCGATGACTTTTTTTTCTTTGTCGTGCATCACCATAACTCCTGGCCAGGATGGGTGCTTTTCGATGGAATCTGCCTCGGGGAGCTCAGCGAGAAGAATCTCGGTAGGGAATAATCTTGAAGTCGTTGTGCCACCAAGGCGCTCAATAATCGCCCGGCTAATCGCTTGGCTGGTTAAGGTTGATCCAGACACGCTGTCGATGGTCGGATTTCCAGGAGAACCGAGCGCTAATCCATGGTGCTTTTCCCAAAAATCTTGGTCGTTAGCCACGGCATTGACATGGTCGATGGTATCGGTTGCTTGAACAATTTTTAGATCCGTAACCTTCCCAAAACGATCGAGCTTGATGGCAACGTTTGTCGGTCCGGAATACCCTTTGAGGTGATCACAGGTTGGGGAAGTGGTGAGAAAGAACCCAATGTGTTCGCCTTTCTCATTGAACACCTCCTCGTCTTGGAGTGAGGTGCTGGGGTCAAAAAGAACTGTGTGCTCAATGAAGAGCTCATCAGTAGTTTTGGATGCATGAATGTTCCACGCAATCACGGCGATGATTGCGAGGCGATAAAGGCGAATCCCAAACATGTTTTTGAGATCTAGCGAAACCTTTTTACTTTTTTAGGAGTTCGATTGCGTCGATGCCTAGATACCCACCTGTTTCGGCAGATGCCTTGAGCTGGCCGGGGATGACGTCGCTAAATTCGAAGGTCCCTAAGGTAATAAAATGTTTTGATTTGGGGCGTTTGGTTTGGTCAATGATGATCTCATCTTCTCCGTTGGCATGCGAGATGATGAGTTTGGTATGCGTGTTGCGGTTTTCATGTGCCTCCCAGTAATAGCGCAGTTCATATTTTCCTGAATCCTTAACACGGATGTTGAAGGTTGCTGAACATGGAGGTGAACCATATTGGTAGCCCGAGCCCCAAAACGGCTTTAGGCCATTTCCCGAAGACCAGTGACCTGTTCTCTTCGTCTTGCTATCATCGATCGCGAGACCTTTGATTTGATGGCCACCTACTTCTTTTGGATTCTTACGAAGTCCTCCATCCGGAAGGGGGGGCGTTACGATTTTTCCATCGATGTGATCTCGACGAGCGCGTCCTGGTGTTTCGATGAGGTCGATGAGTGTAGGAAGATAGTTTTCATAAACCCCACGGGGGGTCGTGTTGCGTGTGGTGGCAATCCAAGCGGCCTTCCCGACAACTTCGCCCATCATGCCGCAAGTTCGCATGACCCGAGTGGTGCCAAGAGCTCGGCGATCGACCGAGACATTCCGACCGGCCATAAAGAGATTGTTAACATTTTTCGAATACAGAATTCGATAAGGAATGGGATAACCATTCTGCCGATCAACCTTGCGATCGTGCACTGCGATCGCAATGAAGGGATTCTCTTGAGCAACTCCCTTCATATATTCCTTTCGAGGGTAATGAAGATCAATGGACCAAGTAGTGGGGACACATCCATCGGGAAAGTCTTTGCGGGCAACGATATCGTCCCCGGTAAGGATGATGTCTCCCTCTAATCGACGAGATTCCCGATTCCCTCCAATAAAAGCCATCCACATCAGTTTTGCTTTTTTGTCCGTTTGCTTAATGTGGGAGAAAGCCCCGTAATTCGCGCGGAAATTCCAATCTCGAATCGTCTCAAGGTCATCAATGGGGTGTTGATCAAAGCCGCTTTCCCAGAACCATTCTGCTTTTTTAAAGGTCGCGTAGGGTCCGCGCGAATCATGCAATTTTGGATAATCGCCCTCGCCCAGAGGAAGGGTCCATGGTGTTTGTGGCCATGAGACATCTTGGTCCACTTGAACCATCGACCACATATTCGACATTCCCATATGCCCCTTTTCGGCCATCATGAACTTCGCCCCAGCTTGCGCACCAATGGTTCCATGACCTGTTGAATCGCAGAAAAGATTCCCAGCGATTCTCTTAAATAGTCCGGTTGTTGTGTCTACCACATCGACCGAAAGAATTTTTGAGTCTTTGGCATTTGTGCGAAAGGCAAAGTGGTTGAGGTAGAGATCAATATTTGATTCAGCATCGACGACCTGTTTCTTGAGATCATCAACGAAGTCGGAGATCACACCTGGTGAATCACGGGAATAGTCTGAAAACTCGTCCACAATTTCACCGAGATGAGGGTATTTGCCCCGTTGGGTTCCTCCCATCGCCCAAACCTGCACCTCTGATGAACCATTTCCCCCCAGAACAGGTCGGTCATGAATCAGGGCGATTTTCAGTCCCTGGCGAGCCCCTGAAACCGCAGCTCCAAGTCCAGAATATCCGCCTCCTACCACGACCATGTCATACCCTCCATGAACTGGGGGAGTGAGAGGAAGGCTTAGCTTTTTTCGACGAAATTCAAATAACTCTCGGTGCTCAGAGGGCGGGATTTCTTGAGCGTCTTTCGTGAAATAGAGTGCATCACACCGACCTTCAAACCCTGTCAAGTCTTTGATGGCAAGGCTTGTTGTGAGAGAGTTGATCTCGACAGCACCTCCACTTTGCCAGTGCCATTGAGCTCCCTCAGTGCCGAATGTTTTTCGAACGGGGGTTTCATCAACGATGATTTGAAAGCGGCCAGGGCTCCCCGGAGCACCCCAATGAGCCACCCAGTCTTTGGTCCGCACATGGAGGTAATAGACACCCGTCGAGGGAAAGGTGACTGTTGTCGTGGCGGGTTTGACAGGTTCGCCAAGACCATGTGCGAGGAGGTAAGCGGAACCCATATGAAGAATAAACTGTGAGTCAGTCGACCATCCTCCATGGTCTTTAAAAGCCTCCGCTTCAATAAAGAGTGAATCATTTCCGCGACAGAATGGGGAGAGCAGTAGGGCTAGAAAGAGAATCTTCATAAGCGATGTGATTGATTCACTTTGATTATCTTAGCGCAAAAGGCGAGATAGATTTCAGTGACATCTTCCCTCAACGGGGGGATGATCACTCGCATGAGCTGGGAATTATCCGTCTTCGGAAAGAATCTTTGTGAAGGGAGTGGAATCAGTGATCTCATGGACGATCTTGGGGAAGCTTTGGCAGGCCCGGGGGATGTGATGATGCTAGGTGGTGGGCAGCCTGCGAATTTGCCTGAAATGGAGGCTATTTGGAGGCGGAGAATGGAAGAAATCATGAGCGAACCGAGGCAGTTAGAAAAGATGCTTGGTCATTATGATGTTCCTGCAGGAAACGAAGCTTTCCGTGTTTCCCTAGCAAGCTTGTTTCAACGAGAATTCGGCTGGAACCTGACACACGAAAACATTGCCGTCACAATGGGGGGGCAGACTGCTTTTTTCTTTCTTTTTAATGCATTAGCAGGGTTGTTTCCCAGTGGTGATCAAGGAAAAATTCTTCTCCCCATACTGCCTGAGTATATCGGCTATGCGGATCAATCAGTGGGTTGTGATTTTTTTGAGGCCATCCCTGCACAGATTCAAAAAATTGAGCAGCATGAGTTTAAATACCTCATTGATTTTGATGCTCTTGAGTTGAATCGCAACCATGTCGCAATCTGTGTCTCTCGGCCGACTAATCCATCTGGGAACGTTCTCACTGATGCGGAGATCGAACGCCTTCGAGCGATTGCTAAAAGAAATAAGATTCCTCTGATTATCGACAATGCCTATGGTGCTCCATTTCCTAATATTATTTTCTCAGAAGTCACGCCAGTTTGGGATGAGGAGATGATTCTTACCCTCAGCTTATCTAAAATTGGGCTTCCGGGAACCCGAACGGGAATTGTGGTGGCCAGCAAGGAGGTGTGCCGACAAATCTCCTCGATGACCTCAATTGTTGGGTTAACAAATTCCAATATTGGTCAGGAAATCATGACGCCCTTAATTGAAAGTGGGGAGGTGCTTACTCTTAGTAAGAAGGTGGTGAGACCTTTTTATGAGGAAAGATCGAAACTTGCACAAAGTTGGTTTCACCAAGAATTTCCAGACGATCTTCCTTACCGGATTCATCGTAGTGAAGGTGCGCTTTTTCTTTGGATCTGGTTTGAGGGCTTACCGATTTCTACAAAAGAATTGTATCAGAGGCTTAAGAAGCGGGGTGTTCTCATTGTTCCTGGTGAATACTTCTTCTTTGGGTTGCCAAAAGAGATTGATTGGCCCCATGTGAGGGAATGTATCCGAGTGAGTTACACTATGGATCCCCAGGTTGTGCGAGAAGGCATTAAGATCATCGCTCAAGAAGTCGTGAGCTGCTACCGAGAGTCACTCGCCTGCTGACTTTTCAAGAGCACATTGAGAGTTTTCTTCTGCGCTAAAGAGATCAACGGTGGCTTTTTCTCTGAGAGAGGAGGGAGTTGGAAGGGTCCTCTCTTTTTTACTGTCCAATGATTTGAGCCCGTCCAGGTTTTTGGAAAATGGGATCTCGATCACCCCGTGTCGGTCTCGTGAAAGGTGAGCTTCGCCAGTTTGGCTCTGAATAAGTTCCAGAGCCTCGAAATTGGAAAATACCCTTAAGGGGTTGTAGCGGAAGCGTAATAAACCCTAGGAGACCTCGAGCATTTAGGCGTGCAATCATCTCGATTTTTTTTGAATCAAGATCAATCGAGCCCTCACCAGTGAGGTGTAGTCGGTCTGAAGTTGCCACAAAGTCTTTTGTTTGGATGACTCCATTGCGAATGGCGAAGGTGGCAGAGGCATCTTTTGCTCGTTCAAACCCCAGGCGCTGATCTCCTAGGACTTTAGCAATGAGAGGTGAGAGTGGGCCAAGAATTGGGACGGATACGAGATTTCCCTGACGAATTCCAATTAATCCATCTGCATTAAAGAGACGGACACTGCTTCCCGAGCCCCGAAAATCGATGTTACCGGTGAGATCTCCCGCCTCCTCCTTGTCAAATTGGTAAACTTTAGAAATAAGAGGTAAAGAAAGTTTATCCCACTTGATTTTTCCTTGATAGGGGTTGCCCTCTCCAATGGTCACAGAAACTGCCCCACTACCCGTTCCACCAAGGGTGGAAAAGGTGAGATCGCTCACATCGATCGCCTTTGCGGAGACACTGATGTTGGCCTTGAGGTTCTTCATTGGGAGTTCTTTACCTAAAAATGGGTATTCAGTGATGCCTTGAGTCGAGAGTTCGATTCTTAGTTGAGTCGCTATCTTGTCCTCGCTTTTTCCGGCAATTGTTCCATCGAGTTTGATGGATGGAGGTTGGTCGAAGCGAAAGTTCTGCCTCAGATAATTCGCAGTCTTTGGGTCAAAAAGGCGAATGATAGGAGTCGGCCAAACTTTTCCGAAAAGCCCGTCAATGGTCGTCAGTTTTTTCTCAAAATGATAAACAATACCTTTTACAACCAGCTCTTCAGATGCTTCAGAATCGCCCTTGAGACGAACAGATTCCATTCTGTCATCAAGAAGGGTCGATGTATTTGAAAATCTGATTTCCTCTGGATTGAAATGATAATCACTTGCGAGGTAATGGAGAGCGGTTCCTTTGTAGGCGAGATTTTCGAAGCGAAATTTCCCCGAAGTGATTCCTGTTGAAGGGGCATTGAGATCCATCGATCCAGATGAACTGAAATGCAGATTTGTTTTCTCAGTAATCTGAAAATCAGAGATGACTTCTCTGAGTTCATGATGGTGACTCAACAATGGTTCAAAAGCCGAAAAGGGAAGGGTGGAATGAAAGTCATAAGTCAGGAGATTCTCTTTAAGGAGGAGCTCTCCATTTAAGTGACCCTCACGATGTGTGAGTTCAAAATCTCGGAGATATAAATTGCCATCTTGAAACGAGAATTCTGAAGAAAGGTGGTCATAGGGGGTGTCGTGATAATTAAAGCGTTCGAGTGTTGCCCTTCCGATGGCGTGAATGAGTAATTCGTTTTGAAGATTTAAAGAATAAGTTCCAAAAGTCTTAATATTAGGGGCTGTGTTGCAGTGTAAGTCGCTTAAAAAATCAAGGCCAATTGATGTTTTAAGAAGGGGTTGAAATTGGAGGCTGGAGGTGAGATCAAATCGCCCTTCTTTCTTTTTTAGATTCCAGTCAGCCTTGGCTGAAGCCGTTCCGCTAAAATCTTCAAAATAGATTTCATCGAGAGTGATCAGATGACTTCTAACATCTCCCGATAAATTGAGGCGACGGATTTTGTGCTTCTCTCTGGAGAGATTGTCGGCTGTTAGGCTGAATTTCGTTTTGATTCTTTCGGGTGTGCTGAGATCTCCGCGCGTTGAAAGTGATATGCGTGGGGGAGAGGTGGCTGCGTAATCCCAGCGTTTCAACTCATCGAAGACTAGAGTCAGTGTTTTAGCATCAATCAATTGAAGTTCGCTGGAGCTTCTCTCTCTTTGACCTTTTTGTGGGAGCTTGAGTTCGCTTGAGAAAGTCAGGTGGATTCCTTCAAAAAAACCTGTTGCCCTGTCTATTTCAACCCGGTTTGATTCAGTGATTGTGACTGATCCAGTGAGCCCTAAAATACGAACAGCAGGAGCTTCTTCCGCGACTGGGATGGAAACATTTCCCGCAAGAAGGTCGATTTTTCGAAGTTTAATGATACCTTGAAGCACCTCAAGTTTATCGATATCGATGATCACTTCATCTGCTGTTAAAATCGGCGAGGAATCAGATTGGTGGCCATAAAAAGAAACGCTTGTAGCAACTAAGCCTTTCCTAAGATCATAGTGAATTGACTCAAAGGAGAGGTGAATACCTCGTTCCGCGAGCCGAGCTCTCAACCATTCTCCGTATTGTCCTGGGAAGCCGATTTGATTGAGGTAAGCAAGACTAACGATAAGGGACCCAAGGGCGGTTGCCAAAGAGATGACCAAAAAGGTTTTTGCTCTGCCTAAGAATTGATTCATTCGTCCGCTCAGCTCCTGAGGAGGTTCTAGATCGATTAAGGAACAGGAGTTTGTTCCAGAGCTGAGATTAAGATTTGCTCTAGATTCGCACCATGGTCAGTGAGAAGGCGATGCCGTAAAACGTAAGGGAAGGTGTTTTGAACGTGGTCAGGATAAACAGCGCTTTGTCCATCGAGCAGTGCTGCTGCTTGTGAAGCTTGTTGGAGCGCTAATGTGGCCCTTGTCGAAACTGCGTGATCTTGACCAACCATTGAACGCACTGTTTGACAAAGTGCTAAAAGATAACATTGTAGGTTTTCCGATACGAGTATTTGGCTCGTCTTATCTTGTAGTTTTTGAAGATGATTCAGAGAGAGTATTTCGGTGGATCCTTCTTCCTTATTTTTGCTCTGAGAGTGGAGTTTTAGAATGTCGAGTTGCGTATCATCACTCGGCAATGTCATCGGAATTGAGAGTAAAAAGCGGTCAAGTTGAGGCTCTGGTAGAGGGAATGTTCCGGTGCTTGAGGTGTCATTTTGCGTGGCAACCACCAAAAAGGGATTGGGTAAATGAAGGGTGGCCCCGTCGATGGTTACCTGCTTCTCATTCATTGCCTCAAGGAGAGACGATTGTGTGCGTGGTGAGGCGCGATTGATTTCATCGGCCAAAAGAAGATTTGTAAAAACAGGCCCCGGGATGAATTCGAATTCACCACTTTGTTGACGATATAGGTTGTATCCGAGGATATCGGAAGGAAGAAGATCAGGGGTGAATTGAATTCTTCGAAACGAGCTGCCTACCAAGCCAGCTAGAGTTTTGGCGAGAGTTGTTTTGCCGATTCCCGGTGGTCCAGTGACCAGTGCGTGGCCCCTTGCGAGCAAAGCGATCAGAAGGAGGTCAACCGCCTTTTGGGATCCTAAGACTTTATCAAGAAGTTGGGTGCGGAGATTCTCAAGGGACATGAGATTAAAGGGATTACTGGCGTTGCTGGAATTCAGAGTAGGGTTCTTCGGCTTGGGTCACCTCCCGAATCTTTAAAATCGGGTAGACTTCACTTCCAAGTGATTCGAAGGTGAGCGTTCCACCAGCTTTGACCCAATCATTTAAAGCGGGCCTTTGGGCGCCTTCGGGAAATTCTAAGGTGACGTCAACCATTTGTATATCGGCCGCGCAGCAAGTAATGATATTTCGGAAAACACGCATCCGATTCCCATCGCTATTATTTAAGTTCTCGGGGGCGATACGCCCTTCGAGCTCGACTGGTAACCCTTCGAAGATGTCTTGGATTTCTCGATCACCCGCCGCATAAAAAACGGAAATCAGTCGCATTTGG
>JALRJZ010000076.1 GCA_023261045.1 Akkermansiaceae bacterium | reverse complement strand
TCCTCAGTTGAACAACTACCAAACCAGCGGTTTCCTTGGAGACGAAGGGTGGTCCGATGTATCCCAGACTTGTATTCTACTCTTCCCTGAATAAACAAATGATTTCCAAAAATCTGTGTCACCGCCCCTTCATCTTGTAGATGCTCGCCAAGCTTACGCGCTGACTCTGGAAAACTATTTAAGAAGTTGAGAGTTGCCCTGTCGGGATTGAGTGCTGACATGCTGCTAACCATTGTCTCGTGATACGTGTCAAATTCTTCACCGTCCTAGGCCGTTGCGAGGCACCAAAAGGAGGCGAGGACCGGATTCTAAGCCTGTGTTCACGTTTCGTGCAATAAAAAGCTTGAAAGTTTTCAGATTTTCCGAACGAAAACATTGTTATCTTGGTGATTCTAGACCACTTCCATCAGTTTACTTAACAATCTTTCCTCAGGGCCGAATAAGGCTCATCAAGACTCATCATCTCCCTGTGATTCGTCTTGGGATTGGGGTCGAATTGATGTTCATCAAGCAGCAGCCGTGGAACTGGCCACTGGGGATTCCAAAAGACTTCGAGGAAGCCACCCTTTAGCGAGCCTCCTACAAACAGCAACCCCACAGGAAGCCACCCGATGTCAAGCAGGAAGCCATGAAACAACCGCTTACTTTAAGATTTGAGACAATCTGGCGAACTGCCAGATCAAATTTAGCAGCCTCATCCACCGCCTCCGCCCTCACCGCCACAGCAACCACCTCCAGATGCTTGAGCAATGTCCTCAGGTGTGGGAACTCTACCAAGCTCAAGGGTCATTCCTACAAAGCGGCTGACCGTCATCTGAATGGTTTCAAGAGATTGCTGAGCTTTCATAAAATCGGATGCCACTGGGTTCGCCAGAAGTTGAGCTCGAGCTTGCTCAAAGGCGGCAATTTCGCTCTCAGGAAGTTCTAAACCTGCTTGTCGCTTCTGATTGAGCTGCTGACCAGCCTCATGCACCGACTGGTAGGAAAGACGAGCTTCATCGTCGCCAAGAAACTTCTCAACCTGAGCCAACAAGTCCTGATATTCTTGATCCTGTGCGATTCCCGCGCACAGATCACGGACCTTGGACATCACAACTGAATCATCTTCAAGCAAGTTCATAGTTGTGAGATAAGCATAGCTGGCGCTACGAGCAATCGTAGATTCATCAACTTTCACAAAAAATCTTGGGGGCCTGAAGCGTTTTCACTAATGTTCTGATTGCTCAAATGAAGAAACGCCTTGTCACGACCTACTCTCTCTGGGGCCTTTCTTGTGGAATCTTCTTCTTGGTTGGAAGGTATTCGATCCCATCGCAAAACCCAGACTCACCTTCACCATCCTCTCTCCCTCAAACGCAAACCAGCCATCGAGAAAGGACTAGGAATCGAGCACTGCTGAGCGACAAGAACGATTCCCAGACAACCCAACGAGAAAAAAACAGTTTTCAAGCCGGATCTAGCTCAGCATCGAGAGAGAGCAACTTAAAACAAGTGGTCCTTGAGCTCACTCATACCACCGATCCAATTGCTCGAACTGAGGGGTTTCTGCAGCTGGTCAAAGGACTCAGCGCTGAGGAGTTTTTGACAGTTGTCGATACCTATCGTTCAGGGGGAGTCAACCAAGAGGACTTTGGTGAATACCGTATTTTACTCTCAGCTTGGGCCCGAGTTGCGCCCCTGGACGCCTTAAACTACGCTCACGCCAAAACGGGCACTCCATTTGCGAGACAAACAATTCTAGCAACATGGGCAAAAAACGACCCCGCAAGCGCAATTGCCTGGGCTCGCGATCACTTTGATTCAAACGGTAACGACAATCAGGCCAATCCGTGGCTCGTCGGGGTCATCGAAGGGCTTGCGGCAACTGACCTCTCTCAAGCAACAATCCTCCTTGAAGAACTTCCTTTCTCAAAAGAACGAGGAGAGGCGCTCAGCTCAATCTTTGAGGAAATCACCCAAATGGGCTCAGAAACTGGCAAACAATGGGTGAGTCAGCTAAACGATAAGCAACTTCAGGCTGGTGCAGCCGCTCGCCTGGCGGGAATCCTCGCACAGACTGATCCGCAAGAAGCAGCCCAATGGGCAGCTACCCTTGGACACGAAGCAATGAAGCGATCAGCTCAAACGATCGTCAATGAGTGGGTCAAAGATGACTTCCATGCAGCCAAAACATGGGTTGAAGAGCAACCTGAGGAAATCATCGCCGCAGCTGGACCCGAATTAATGAAAGCCATCCTCGATAAAAAAAATCCCGCGGCTGCCTCCGAATGGCTCTCGACCTACGATGGGAACCCAGAATTTGACGAAACCATTCGCACTCTTGTTTGGGGAACAATGAATAAAACCCCCGAATTAGGGGCTGATTGGATCATGCGTCTTTCTTCAGAAAATGACCAAACTCGAACATTTCACCGTGTTCTGCGGGGATGGATCAATCAAGATCCTGCCGGGGCGATGGATTACATTCGAAACAATCCAGTGCCCGAAAGTATTTCTCGCCGAGCCGAAATGGAAATACAACAACAGCAAAAACAATAAGATCCCCTACTCAAGCTATGAAGTCGTTTCGTTTTATCATCACCTCTCTCGCTTTTCTCCTCATCTCATGTGAAAATCAAAGCACTGTGAACATCAAACCTGATCAAGAGAGCAATTCCACTGCGCACGAGACGATCACCCTTGGGGGCGGTTGCTACTGGTGTGTTGAAGCCGTTTTTCAACAGCTAGATGGAGTCATCTCCTCAACCTCGGGATTCATGGGAGGACACGTTCCAGACCCAACCTACGAGGAAGTTATTGGGGGCTACACCGGGCATATCGAAGTCATTAATATCGTTTACGATCCCGTAATCATCTCGACCGAAAAGATTCTAGAATGGTTTTGGAAAGCCCACGATCCAACCAACCCCATTGGTCAAGGAGCTGATATTGGGGAACGATACACGAGCAATATCTTTTATCACTCCGACGAGCAAAAAGAAGTCGCCGAACAATCAAGGACCACCGCACAAGAGCAGTTTGAAAAACCAATCGCTACGAGGATCCGGGCCGCAGAAACCTTTTATAAAGCCAAAGAAGACCATCAAGATTACTACGCTCGCAACAAAGAGAAGAATCGATATTGCCCGGCGGTGATTACTCCAAAACTTAAAAAACTAGGCCTCGAATACTAGCGCCACAAAACGAGAAAAGCCGGGAGTTGCCCGGCTTTTTACTTTGGTTCCAATTGTATCCGCTAGGATCTGCGATTGGCCACCAAGATCTTCTAGACAGTCATGACTTCCTTTTCCTTCGCATCAGTCAACGAGTCGATTTGTTTGACAAACTGATCAGTGAGATCCTGAACTTGAGTTTCAAAATCACGCTGCCCATCTTCTGTAAGGATCTTATCATTTTTCATCTTTTTACCCGAATCCATCCCATCCTTACGAACACCACGGATGCGAATACGACCCTCTTCGGCCATTGTTTTGACTGACTTTACAAGTTCAACACGACGTTCCTCCGAAAGTTCTGGAATCGGAAGACGAAGACGGTTCCCCTCGTTCACGGGATTTAAGCCCAATTTACTCTCACGGATTGCCTTCTCAATATCTCCAACAGTTGAGGGATCAAATGGCTGAACAACAAGCATCCGAGGCTCCGGTGCCGTAATGACAGCGAGACCGTTGAGTTTCATGACACTTCCGTAGGATGCAACATGCACATCGAGATTCTCGACGAGAGAAGGCGAGGCCTTTCCGGTACGAATTGAAGTAAACTCTTGGGCAGTATGATCGACTGCCTTTTGCATGTCGGCTTTAATCTGATTGATGACTTCCTGTGGTTCCATAGATCTTTGTGAAGTGACTCGTTAGTGGACGATAGTGCCAATCTCATGGCGTCCAAGTGCAAGCTGGATATTTCCTTCTTTTTCCAAATCGAAAACAATGATGGGGATTTGATTATCCATGCAAAGGCTAAAGGCTGTGGTGTCCATCACCGCTAATTTTTGATTAATGCATTCCTTAAAGCCTATGGATTCATAACGAACCGCGTCCGGGTTCTTTTTCGGATCGGAATCATAGACTCCATCGACCATCGTCGCTTTAAAAATCACATCAGCATCCATTTCGCTAGCTCTGAGTGCTGCAGTCGTATCGGTTGAGAAAAACGGACTTCCTGTTCCGGCGGCAAAAATCACAACCGCTCCACGAGAAAGCTGCCTTGAGGCCTTTCGACGAATAAATGGTTCTGCCACATTTTGCATGTGAATAGCCGAGTGCACAATGCACTCCTCACCTTCCTGCTCGAGAGCGGCCTGAAGAGCCAAAGCATTCATCACTGTTGCAAGCATTCCTACATAATCTGCGGTAGCGCGATCCATTCCGCGGGCACTCGCACTTGCTCCCCTCCAGAAATTACCCCCACCAACAACAATCGCTAATTCGACGTCAGAATCTTTTCTTGCGGCATGGATCTCACGAGCGATGCGACCGACAATCTCCGGAGAGATGTTGTCCTGACTCCCAGAAGCTCGAAGCGCCTCACCGCTTAATTTTAAAACGACTCTGTTAAACTGGCGGATCGATGCTAATTCACTCATCTTCTGCGGCTCATACTGGCAGGATCCCTGACTCGAGCAAAGAGAAAAGCCAACCGCTCTATGGTAAAATGGCCAAAAAGTGGTCGAAATGACCTAAACTCACAAATCCATTAAAGAGAAACTGATTATTTCAATCCCTCCTGAAGGCTTTGAGAATGCCCCCGAATCAATTCCCCGGAACTCATCTGCCGACTCCCCTCGAGTTGAACCTTGCTAAGAATTAAACTTCCTGAGCCACAGGCGATCTCGATCCCATCACCTCTCTGCCCAAGAAAGCTTCCTGGAATTCCAGAGCCTGTAACACATTGTACCTGCGGAAAGACTTTCAAGCGCTTTGTTCCAAGGTGGGTGTAGGTTCCAGGCCACGGATGATAGGCTCGTATCATTCGCTCGAGTTGTGTGGAACTCAGGGTCCAATCTAGACGGCCACAACCCCGAAGTAACTTAGGAGCGTAGGTTTGGCAGGCTTCCTCTTGAATCTCACCAACAACCTCGCCCTCTTCCAACATGAGAAGAGCTTTCCGAAATGCAGATGGACCGGCCACCGCAAGACGATCATGCAATTGCCCGCCGGTTTCTTGTTCTAGAATTTGAAAAGGCTCTCTTAGGAGGACATTGCCCGCATCAAGCTTTTTAACCACGTGAATGACACTCCAACCCGTCTGAGAATCTCCATTTTTGATCGCCGCTTGAATACAAGAAGCGCCTCGATATTTAGGCAAAAGTGAAGCATGCAGGTTGATAATTGCACGCGATGGAAGAGCAATTAACTCAGAAGGAAGGATTTGCCCGTAGGCCATCACAACAATGACCTCGGGTTGCCATTGCCGAATCTGATTAAGAGCCTCCACATCGCGGACAACCTCAGGCTGAATCACGGGAACTCCTGCCTCCAAAGCCAACTCTTTGACTCTTGGAGCAGTGATGACCTGCTTACGCCCCACCTTCCGATCCGGCTGGGTTACCAAGCCCACAACCTCATGAGATCCAGATAAAGCATCGATAAAAGTCGGCTCGGAAATCTCGCCGGTCATCATGAAAACAAGACGCATCAAACCGTTTGGCTAGCAATCAATTGGTAGGCCTCGAGAGTCTGAAGACGCTCAAGAATATCGTAGAGAACTTTTGCTGGCGACTGAGTTGCGTCGACATCGCAACGAATGTCCTCGCCATAAAACTCAAGGATCGGCTTTGTTTCCTCCTCGTAGGTTCGGATTCGATGTTGAATCACCGCTTCTGAAGCATCGTCGAGACGCTGCTCTTTGAGCGCTCTTTTGCGCATCCGCCGCGCCAATTCTTCTCGATTCGGACAACTCAAGTGAAACACTTGATGGATTTGGACATGCTTTGCCAAAATCTTTGCCTGCTCAACATTTCTTGGAATCCCATCGAGCACCAGAATATCAATATCTGGCTTGTATTTGTGCATCGTCACCAAATCGTTCATGTAGCTCGCCCAAAGTTCAATCGTCAGCTCATCGGGCACTAATTCCCCCCGCTTTGAATACTCGACGAATTGCTTTCCAACATTAGTTCGAGTGTCTAGCTGTCGAAACATATCCCCACTTGAGAGATGATAAAAGCGAGGGATTTGCCCAAGAATCATCCCCTGAGTCCCCTTGCCAGCCCCAGGAGCCCCTAAAAAAAGAACCGCAGGTTTTATCCCATATTTATCAATCGCAGTCATTGGCTTTCAGGGAGGGGAGTCTCGACTACGAAGACCGGTCGCTCAACTCTCAAATTAGCTTACACGCTGAGAATCAAAGGAAATCCAAATCCAGTAAGATAAAACGGGTGCTAAGATCACCAAATCGACCCACAAGCGGCGGAGATCTCTACTGAGTTGATGGCGGAATCGATTAAGGACATTCAGCCCGCCTGCACCAACCAGGATCGAATAAAACACCGGCTTGTTAAAACTATCGCTTCCAAAAGAAAAATACATCGCCCCCCCTCCAACCAAGAGGGTTGCGGTCGCTATCAAGGCCGCACCATCCTCACCGTCTTCCCCATCGAGGCACCAAAAATCGATGGCCGTCATGTTAATGGCGCATAAGGCTGCAAAGAGTAAAATTTCTGATGAGAAAATAATTTCAGAAAAAAGAGAGACCGGTGAGTACGCATGGATCCCAGCCGCTGTTCCATAGGCAAAGGTTAATCCCGCAACGAGATTCTTGAGAACGCCTGTGTGCTGACCTTCTGATCTGGTGAGAGCGATGATAAAATAACAAGCTGCTAAAAAGCTGACAAAGACTCCATAGATAAGAACCGTTGACGCCAAAACCCAGAGTGTCGCGTAAATGCCCCAGAAAGCCGCCACGAGAATCCCCACATAAAAAACCTTGCGATAGCGGTCATGAAAGCGATGCCTCTTATCGAGAAGATCAGTTTTCTTAATCTTGCGAACGTCCACCAGCCGATCAATGGCATAGATCATCCAAACCGCTGCCCCGAGCGTGAACCACAACTCCCACGGAACACTCACAACCCCCCAAGCTTGCGAAAACATCCAAGCCCACGCAATAGCAACCAAAGGAGCATCAAGACTCAAAAGGTTAGGCCAAAGCCAAAAGGGCACTTTTTCGCGATCCATCGTTGATTTGCGCACCGAAACGTCGTCCGCCTGACACAGAAAAGCAAGTCTTGGGCCAACCTAATTCTCCGTTTCTCTTAATTGAGAAATGATGAGGGGGATGGGACACCCAATGGCATCAGCAATTGCCCGCAGGAATTCTGCTTCGCGGTTTGCTAGATCGCCATCGGTTGCTACCGCACGCGCACAAGATTCCAATAGCTCCTTTTTAAGCGTTGGGCTTGCGAGATCGAAGGAATCGAGAGCCTTTCCAAGCTCATCAAGTGAGACTGTTCCCTTCCGCTGATAATGCCCTCCCCACGGAGCGGTGGCTGCTTGATAAGCTGAAATCGCCTCTTGTTCACTTCCCGCTCCCAACTCAGCCATTGTTGAGACCAACAGATTGGCCTCCTTCGCCAATTGTTTAAAATGATTGTATTTAATACGTGCCGAACGCCCGCCCTCAAAATGGGAACCCAAGTGGCGCTCAATGATCTTTTGAATCATAAATTCAAAGAGATCGACTCGCCCATCGCTCGAAATGAGCATTCGTGTGCTCTCTCGGAAGCGATGAAATTCCTGAAAACTCAATCCTCGTAAGGTGGGAAGAGATAAGTCAACTAAGGCGATCTTACGCGCCGAATGCATCTCTCCGATTCGTTCAGAGCATCGATGTGCTAATTCACTGGCATCCCGACCAGCGAAATCAACTATGGCTGCGAGTTGCTTTTCTCTTAAGGGAGCTTCTCGAGACAACAAGAGCCCAAAGATCAATCCCTGAGCCTCTTCACGATCGGTCGCGGCAACCCGTAATTGATGATCCATCCCATGGAGCAACTGCTCGCCTGCTTCTAGATTGACGGATTCTATTGTGTGCCCTCCATCAAGCCCAGCCATCATTGAGGCACTCGGAAACTCAAACCCGGGCATCATCATGCCCCCCTGAGCCTGACGATCTTTTTGGCCAGAGTCCCGCCTCGTCGAGGCAACCGGCTCAATCTCCGACGCTGAAAACTTCCCATCCCAATTCTTATGAATCGCCTTGATACGCAAAGCAAGCGGTGGATGAGTGGCCAATCCAAAACTAAAAAGCCCTGTGGAAGAGAAAAACATGTGGCTCGCCTCACTCGCCTTGGCCGAACCCAAACTCGCTCCATTTTTGACTCCTCCGATTTTTTTTAATGCTCCTGCAATTCCATCTGGATTACGGGTAAACTGCACCGCTGAAGCGTCTGCTAAAAACTCTCGCTGACGCGATATCGCTGCTTGAATCAACCGCCCAAAAAACATTCCCAAGCCGCCAATGATCATCAACCCCAATCCAATGAGAAAAAACGCAATGAGCAAACCTCCACCTTCCTTGCTATTGCGACGACTTGAAAAACTCTGATATTTTAAAACATCCACCAAGATTCTTCCTATCATTGAAAGAATCAACAACCCGAATACTAAGCCCATCAGCCTCATATTCAGACGCATATCTCCATTGAGAATATGGCTAAATTCGTGCGCGATCACTCCTGCCAGCTCGTCTCGCGAAAGCCTCTGAAGACAACCTCTCGTCACCCCGATCACCGCGTTTGAAGGCTCGGTTCCAGCGGCAAAAGCATTGATGCCCTCTTCTTGGTCCATCAAGTAGACTTGGGGAACTGGCATTCCTGAGGCAATTGCCATCTCCTCGACAATGTTGAGCAGCTTTCGTTCCTGAAAATCCGCACTTCCTGGCATCACCAACCGTCCCCCCAAATCATTCGCAACAACAGCTCCTCCAGAACTCAGTTGCATCGATTTAAACCCACTTGCGACGAGGATAATCCCGGCTGTGAGAATTGAAGTGATGAATTGAAGCTGAGGATCAGAGCCCAAGGTAAAAAGAACAATGACATTCACGAGGGCCACCATCGCGATGACGGATAACCCGAACCAAAGAACCAACCATTTTGTTCTCCGTCGGGCAACGTCCTGTGCGGTAAAAAAATCCATCGCTATTCCACTACCAATAAGAATTCATCAAAACTCAGTGGCACCACCTCCCTCGCTCAAGCCATTATCTGAACCTCGTTGACTCCCCAAAAATTCCGCGAGTCGTTGGAAGCACTTTTTCTTCCGAGAGACGGGAGACTCGTTGAGCCTAATTAAAACCGACCTTCACTGCCTCCCGTTCGGACTCGTCAGAAACCTCAAATGGCACCGCAGCAAGGAAATTGAACATCCCAGCAATCAGATTCGTCGGGAAGACCTCACGCTTCGTATTGTAGACCATCACGGCATCGTTGTAGGCCTGACGCGCGAAAGAAATCTTATTCTCCGTAGTCGTGAGCTCTTCACTCAACTGCTTCATGTTTTCGTTAGAGCGAAGATCTGGATACGATTCAGAGAGGGCAAAAAGCCTTCCCATGACCGAACTCAACCCACCTTCAGCCTGCATCATTTGCTGCATCCCCGCGAGGTTATCAGGAGAAACATCCTTACCTGCCGATTGCGCAACGTTTCGAGCTTGAATCACTGCTTCGAGGGTTTCGCGCTCATGATTCATAAATGCTTTCGCGGTCTCAACGAGATTGGGAATGAGATCATGACGCCTCTTGAGTTGGACATCGATTTGCGAAAATCCATTCTTATAGCGATTTCTTAGACCCACTAAGCCGTTGTATTGAGCAATGACATAAAAGGCCAAAATGGCAACAACGCCCACGATCACGGCTACGAAGATCCCAGCGGACCCGAGAAGAGAGCCAAGCACCTGATATTTTTCCATAACACCTTTAGTTTTCTCTGATCAAGAGCTCAGACGCCATTACAAAAAAGGAGAGATTTTATCATTTCAATTTCGAGAAATCCGTCGGATTAAGAAACTGACTGACCACTTTTTTTACAAGTGCTCCATCAACCACCGAATCTGCTTTTGCTTTCTTCCAAGCCGGATCACTCCCAAAAGCCTTCCAATTACTCTTGGCTGTTTCTCGGTCTTTATGCGAAATCACATAAACTAACTTGGGCTCTTCTTCGTCGGTCAACCAGTAGCCGATATTCTTCATCCCATGGCTCTCGAAGATTTTTGTGGTATGATTACGAAATCTAGCAAGCAGACCCTCCATTTTGCCTTCGTTTGCATAATAAGTGCGCAGCTCATAAACTTCTCCAAAAAGTGGGGCGCAAAGAACGGCGAGGAGGATCAGAATTGTTTTTTTCATTAAAAATAGTCTATGGTGAACATCCGCAATTTAGTGAGAGCTCAGGTAAAGTCAACGCCCATCGAGCTCCTCTTCATCATCGCAGGGTCTTGAACATTTCGACACCGCATCTCGAAAGTCGTAACTTCTCCGACTTGCACCCCCACTGATGATCGCTATGGTCTCGCCATGTTCGCGAATCTCTCTGACAGCCTTGATAAAACGTTCCGAAACCTTCGGGGAGTTGGTAAAATCTCGGAAAAGAATATCGCGGACGCCCTCCGTGAAGTTCGCCTGTCTCTTCTGGAAGCAGACGTTGAGTTTGGAGTCGTTAAAGATTTCATCAGTAAAGTCAGCGAAAAAGCGCAAGGTGCCGAGGTCTTAAAATCCGTCAAACCAAGTGAACAAATCATCAAAATCTTCCAAGATGAGCTAACGGCTCTTCTTGGAGGTGATGCCGCTTCCGTCAATCTCAACCCGCCTGGGCACATTCTTCTCTGCGGTCTCAATGGAGCTGGAAAAACACCCACCGCC
>JALRJZ010000075.1 GCA_023261045.1 Akkermansiaceae bacterium | reverse complement strand
AGGATCGCTCCATTTGATGCAATACGATCGGCTTAATGGGGGAATTAACGCGGTAGCCTTTCCAACTCATCCAGACGTTTCTCAATTTGCTCAAGACTTTCGCGGATTGCCTGAATCGCCTCGCGAGAAGGATTTGTTTTCTTAACTGCTGGCTTTTTGGGTGCACCTAAAGTTTTGAGGATTCTTTGAATTTCGTCAGCGGGAATGGCAAAGGTCCGAGTCCGCCCAGCACGGGAGACGTTGATACCGATACACTTGCCACCGAGGTCTAAGAGAGGGCTCCCGCAAAGCTGAGGGGCAATCGGAATATCATGTTGAATCACATCGGGGTAACCGCTTGTTTTTTCAGAAAGTTGTCCGTGTGAAAGTTTCATTCGAGGGTCATTTCGAATATGATCAGGCATGGCCCGCTCTTTGAGCGTGACGGTGACCTGACCTGTTTGGTCACCTCGAAGGTAATCGATCGTGACTTTGTGTCCGGCTTTTCGCCCCCGAATGAGATTTCCAAATTCGATGGGGTCTCTGACTTCAGTGCCATCAAGCGCGGTGATGATGTCTTGATCTTTTAAACCAGCTTCGGCCGCTGCGCCTTTCGGCACTATTTGCTCAATGAGTACACCTTTGTCGGACTGACCTCCTCGAATCCCGATAAATCCAACCTGTGACATCGCCCGGCCAGACACGCTAAGCAGTCCAATTCCTAGGGGTTCGTTTTTTGCGCCTACGGTTGTCAGGATCGAACCCAGTGGTGGTTCCTCCGGCTGAAAGCGGACTGGTTTTAGGCCATTGGCCTCAATTTTGAGAAGAGCGAGATCTTGAGCTGGGAAGCGTTTGATCACCTTCGCTTGATAGGACTTCTCCCCGATTCTTACCGAGATTTTTCCATCCTGAGTTTCCGTATTTTTCGTCAGAATACGCCCGTTTGCAGAAATCACGGTACCGAGAGCGACCATTTGGTTATCGCGAGTGACGATCACCGTACTGCCTTCGTTTTTCTTTGCGACCGGTGCCAGCGCTTTGAGAGAAGAAGAGAAAAAAGCATCGGGGCCTTGGGGTAAGATTCCGCTCATTCCGCCCTGTCGTTGGATTTCTTCCATGAGTTTTTCCATCCCGCCCATTTTCTGCAATAGCTCAGGGGTCATTTCGAGGCGCCCCCCATTTTTGGCGGCTTTCTCCAAGAGCTCTCGAATGAGGTCTTCGATTTTTTCTTTTGGCTGATCTTCTTTTGATGATGGTTGTTGCTTCTTTTTCTCTGGAGATTCTTCTGGGCTGCGATCGTCGTCGCTCAGGGAAAGTTGGTCAAAACGAACCAGTTTGACTTTCGTTGATTTTGACTCGTCTCCGCGATGGTAGTGGAGGGTAAGCTCATCGCCTACTTTCATCTCCCGGATGAGCTTCATTAGGGCGTCGGAGCTTTCAATTTTCGTGTCGTTGATTTGATGGATGAGATCACCAGTTTGAAGCCCTGCTTTTTGAGCAGGCGATTCTGGCACGACCGATTCGATGCGGACCTTGCCCTCGGCATCGGCAAGTTGAATACCAAGAACGGGTTGATCTGGTTTTGGTCCATTGTTTTGCTGAGCGTTGTTAAACCTTCGACCTGATTCTTTTCCTGACTTGAGGTCATTCCACTGTTGATGAAAAACCTCAATGGGAACGTGGCGGTTCTCCATGAGAGACATTCCAATATTGGAATGAATGCCAATGACTTTTCCTTTGGCATCGAAGAGAGGTCCACCTGAGTCCCCGCCAATGACAGCGGTATCGCTGACGATGAACTCACGGTTAGCAAGCACACGACCAAGGCGGACGGGAGGTTTTCGCATGGGGTCAAATCCTCCGGAGTGGCCAAGAGCAATGGTCCATTGATTTTTCTTCAGGTTTTTACTCTGACCAACTTCGATGAAGGGATAAGGCCCCTCTTCGGTGATTTGGGCCATGGCAGCATCCCGATCATAATCTGCCCCGAGTGCTTTGGCCTCTTTGCGCGTTCCATCAGGGAAAATCACGATGATTCCTTCCTTCATATCTGCGGTGACATGAGCAGCCGTAAGTATCAGTCCGTTTTCATTCACAACGACGCCACTGCCTGAGCCTCGCCCATTTTTTGAAATCAGACAGACGGTCGCAGGTTGGGCTTTTTTGGAAAGAGCGACAATTTGGTCATTGAGTTTTTGAAGTGCTTTGAAGTTTTTGACGTTGGGAGCTTCTTGAATCTTAGAATCGTCCAACGCCTGGGGGCCCTGAGCACAAAGAAGGCCAACACTCAAAGCAAGTGAGGAGAGAAAGGTAATGAGGATTTGTTTTTTCATGAGCAAAAAGTGGCATAAACTCGTTCAGACAGAGACCAGGTTGAGGAGGATTTTCATTCCTTCAACCATAGAGGGGCACAAGCTGGCTAATTTGTCTGAAAACTTTGAGAGAACTTTGTTATCTGAAAGGGTATTTGGTTCTCTAACGAGTTGTCAGGAATGTTTTTAAAGATCATCCAAAATGAATTGGAGATGGAGTGGATTGTTCGCGAAGGTTCCATCTTGAATGGGAAGAACCTGCTCTTTGCTGAGAAGACCTTGGGGTCCGTAGCTGCGAATGGCACATTCGTGGAGTTGGCCTCTGGTGGAACTTTCGGCCGCATGATCAAAAGTGAGAAAGATTTTTTGAGCACTTTTTTGATTTGCACTGAGTTGTTTAAAGAGGTTGGTCAGATCAATTCCTAGTTCAAGTGGAGCTTCGTTTTTTGGGCCGGCCATGGGAACATGACCACCATGGCTCCCTTTGCCAAAAAGTGGCCATCCATTGAGTGGTTCAGGAGTAGCTGTGAAACGAGGCTCAAGTGCATTCTTTTCCTGCGCAAGACCGATGGTCACTCGCAGATCTGTTCGATCGTTGCAGGAGAGCTTCAGTTTTAAAGTCTTGGTGGGTTGGTAGCGGGCAACTTCAATACGCCCAAGATAGTTTCCGCGTTTCCACGTAGGATCAACCATGGCACTGTAGAGAAGATAGATCTTCCCATCCTTGGACCAGTTTTGGCCCCAAGAATTGACAACGATATAGGCGCCCCGCTCCCAGTCGGCTAGAGTGATCAATCCATCATCATTGAGATCAGTATCATTGGTGATTTTGCCATCACCATTGACATCAACACCTATTTGATCGTCGTATCCGACGCAGGTTATGCCGTGTCCATAGCCACTGGGTCCCCACCGAGTCCACACATCTTGCCCAGCTCCATACTCTCCCTCTGGAATTGTTGAGGTTACTTTTTGAAGTTCACCCATTCGGCCATCGAGAGCCATGATTCCTCCCAAGGTTTTTTTCTGTGGTTGATTACGATCGAACATCCAACCGCGAGCTTCATTAAGTTGATCAACAGTATTGGCAGGAGAATAACGGTATCCAGAAACTCGATACTCCATGGCCTCTCGCCAAATCTCATAGCCATTTGGCCAGAGGCCAATTTCATCGAGGCGCACGCCTCCGTAGGTTTCTGCTGTTGGAATACCAATGCGCTTTGCAACCTCCCATCCGTGGTAAGCCTCCGAACCTTTGTTGGTTGCGTTGTTCATCATATTCCATGAGAAATGAGCTGGAAAACGGGTTTGATCCGTGGCGGCGGTAGTGCCGTTGAGAACATTCATTTCATAAGTGAAGATGGATGCGATGGATGCAAATTGCCCACACGCTCCCCATTTCTGTCGGTAGACGGGAGGGAATTCAGGCCTTTCAGAATTATCAACCCGTGAGGGTAATCGAGTTGGATCAGCTTGAGCACTTCCCACGTCGGGTCCTTGAGCTCCAAGCCAAGTGTCATAATGATCGCCTTGCGAAGGGGGGCGAGAAAAGTGTCCGGGGTATTCGATCCGAGCTCTTTGCTGTTCGTCAGCGACGAGGGTGCTCAGCGAGCACAAGATCAGAAGAAAATGCAGACGAGATGAGGATGTCGGTAGAAAAGCCAGAGTCATAATTAAAGAGACGTCGTTGGCTTTAACAAAGCAACCCACTGATTCAAATAATAGATCACGGGTTCCAGTCTTTTTAACTCTCTTGGCCAGCAAAGATTTTTCCAAGAGATCGTATCGACTAGCACCATGGCGTTCATCACCCTCTGGCTTGTCGCCCTCGCAATTGTGGTATAGAAGGAGACCTATTTTTATGACTGTCACTGTCGTTTTCACAGCTTTGAATGTTTTCTTATTGTCGCTCTTGTCGGCAAGTGTGGCGACCGCGCGAAAGCCGAATGTCATCATTATTTTTACCGATGATCAGGGAACGATCGATATGAACTGCTATGGAGCCAAAGATTTGGTGACCCCCCATATGGATCGATTAGCCCAGAGAGGTGTTCGATTTACTCAGTTCTATTCGGCTGCACCCGTCTGCTCGCCCTCCCGAGTGGGCTTATTGACTGGCCGGACTCCTCAGCACGGAGGATTAAGTGGGAATGTCGGATTAGAGGCAGAGGGCATGCCATCAAGCCAAGTGACCATTGCCGAAGAATTCAAACGTGCTGGATACAACACCGCGCACATTGGCAAGTGGCATTTAGGGCATCACCCCGAAACGATCCCCAATGGCCAAGGCTTTGATTATTCATTCGGGCATCTTGTGGGATGTATCGATAACTATTCGCATTTCTTCTACTGGAGTGGTCCGAACAAACATGACCTGTGGAGAAATGGAAAAGAGATCTTCTGTAACGGAAAGTTTTTCCCAGAGCTGATGGTCAACGAAGCGAGTGACTTCATTGAACAGAATAAGAACGATCCTTTTTTGATTTATTTTGCAATGAACACGCCGCATTACCCTTATCAAGGGTCACCGGAGTGGTTAGAGCACTATCAAGATCTTCCATATCCTCGTAATCTCTACGCAGCTTTTCTGTCGACGATGGATGAATACATCGGGCAGCTCCTCAAGAAAGTCGATGATGCGGGCCTTACTGAGAACACCATTATTGTGTTCCAATCAGATCACGGGGCTTCACAAGAAGTGCGCGCGCACAGTGGAGGTGGAAATGCGGGACCTCACCGAGGGGCAAAGTTTAGTCTCTACGAGGGAGGGATTCGCGTCCCGGCGATGATCTCGTGGCCCGGCAAGATTCCCGAAAACGTTGTTCGTAATCAAGTCGCAACAGGGTGTGATTGGTATCCTACCTTAATGGAGCTTTGTGAGATCCCTCCATCGGACCATCCTCTGGACGGGCGAAGTCTTCTTCCGATTATTCTTTCAGAGAAAGCTCCAACAGCTCACCAAAGATTCCATTGGAAATCAGGGCAGGCGATTGCCGTCAGAGAAGGTCGTTGGAAGCTCATTATGACTGGTAAGAGAGTCGAACTGTACGATCTTCCTAATGATTTGGGCGAGGCGCAAAACCTTGCAGAAAAGTTTCCTGAAATCGTCAAACGCCTGCAGGAAGAGAGCCAAAGTTATTGGCGCCGTATCGACTAACTTCACTAGTTTAGGAAGGGCCCTTTTGGTCGAAGAGGTAGGATCGAGAGGCTCATGATTTTGTAAGGAGTGATTTCCTTGAATGGTATCTGATGTGATGCGTTCCTCTTCCGTTCTAGTTCTGCTTTTGGGGCTGATTCCTATTGCTAGGGCAAATGACTTGATGGAAGTGTTCCTTACGGATCATTGTCTGCGTTGTCATGGCCCTCAAAAAGAAAAGGGGCATTTGCGCATTGATCAAATCTCTCGGGATTTCAAATCCGGAACCGATGGTTCAAAATGGGGAGAAATCATGGAGAAAATCAAAGCGGGGGAGATGCCACCTGAAGAAGAGGATCAACCTACGGAGGCTCAAATCGCGATGGTGATTTCGCAGATCGATGAGCGAGTTCGAGAGGGAAGAGCCGCAAGGATGGCAGCCCGTCCGCCGGTTGCCCATTATCGCTTGAGCCGCAAAGAATACGAGAACACGATCTATGATTTATTAGGTGTTCGTTATGATCCAACTCAGCCAGGACAACTGAATGAAGACCCACGCTGGCAGGGTTATGAGCGAATCGGATCTCAACTATCGCTCGCCTCATCTCACGTGGAAAGGTATTACCGAGCCGCTCAATCGATTTTGGAGCGGGCGTTTCCAGAGCGTGAGATTGAACCGCGGAAAGTTCGCAAAACGGCAGCTGAGTTGCGCTACAATGGTGGGCAAGAACAGCAAGCTTTTCTGGATCAATTGGGTTTGAAAGGCCCCTTGCGTGCGCTGATTTATCCGGGGCGTCTCTTACAAGGGCTCTCCCCAAATTGGTTTGGTCAAATTGGACCTGAGCACAGCGGGCTCTACCGGATGAGACTCAAAGCAAGTGGAATCCGTCCTCCGAGCGGTCAAACTGCCCATTTACGGATCGGTAAAGAAACTGACGAAGAGAATAATGAAGGCCTCATTGAGTTCGATATCTTAGCCTCAGAAGAGGAACCCGAAATCTATGAATTCGAGGTTTTTTTAGAAATGCCCACCCAACTTCATTTGAATGTTGTTGCAACCGAGATCATTGACCGAAGGAAAGGGGCCCACTATCGAAACGCTCTCTCTGGGTCCAATTACCTGTTCACTCATTCGAGTGAGACTCAACTGTTAAACCCTACAGCTCCCATGATGTTTGATGATGAGGGTCGCGGAGTTTATTCCATGGTTCTTCTAGATTGGATTGAGTGGGAGGGCCCATTAGTGACCCAAGAAGAACGGAATCTCCGTAAGAATCTTATCCCTCTTGAGAACGCTTCGCTCACAGATGTTGCGCAATCCCTTCGGCGATTTACCCAGCGAGCCTGGCGTCGACCGGTTGCTCTGAGTGAGCTCGATCCCTATTTGTCCGCCTACCAATCTGAGTTAGAAGCAGGAGAAAGCGTCGCTTCGGCATTCAGAGTGGCTTTGCTTGGCATTCTCACTTCTCGCAATTTTACCTACTTAGTAGAAGGCGATCCTCACGCGCGTGAATCCCTCAATGATTTTGAATTAGCCTCGCGGCTTTCATTTTTTTTGTGGAGCTCGATGCCTGATGAGGCCTTGATGGAAGCGGCTCGGCAGGGCAAGCTTTTGAATGGTGGTCTTGAAGATGAAGTCGATCGAATGTTGAATGATCCTAAGATCGATCGCTTTATCAGTGACTTTCCGAGGCAGTGGCTTCAGTTACATCGGTTGGGAATGTTCCCCCCGGATCGAAAACTCTATCCAGATTATGATGTGTGGTTAGAGGCCAGCTTTCGTGAGGAGATTGTTCATTTTTTCCGAGAAGTTTTATCCAAGAATCTCCCACTCCAAGACTTTCTCGATTCGGATTGGACCATGGTCAATCCTCGCTTGAGTGAGTTTTATGGCCTGCCAATCTCAACTCAGTCAGACTTCCAGTATGTTTCTTTACCTCCAGAACTTCATCGTGGAGGTTTATTGACGATGGGTGGAATCCTTGGATTGACTTCTGATGGCACGAGGCATCGTCCTGTTCACCGTGGTGTCTGGTTGAGTGAGGTGATTTTGGGTCAAACTCCACCCTCTCCACCTGCAAATGTAAATCCCATTGAACCCAATTCTCCGGATCTTCCTAAGGCAACGATCCGGCAGAAAATCGAAGCGCACGGGAGTAATCCAAATTGTGCAGCATGCCACCGCAGTATTGATCCTCTCGGGCTTGCTTTCGAACAATTTGATGCAGTCGGAGCCTGGCGAACTCACGAACGCATTGAGCAGGGAAAGGGAGAAGACCCTCTAGTGGACCCGAGCGGTCACTTGCCCGATGGACGAGCTTTTGAAGATGTTGAACAGTTTAAAGCGCTTCTGATTGCCGATCGCGATCGTTTTCTTCACGCCTTTGTTGAACATGTTTCGACCTATGCGTTACGCCGAGTTTTGAGCATTGATGATCGCGATGAACTTGATGCCATTGTCAGACAAAGCAGGGAGCAAAACTCTCGGCTTAAAGATCTTATCCGAACGGTAGCCTTGTCGGAGCTTCTTAAAAAACGCTAACCTAAGAAAACATGAGTAATATACAAACTCACTCTTGGCTCATTGATCGACGTCATTTCCTCCGTGGTCTCGGTAGTATGATTGCCCTTCCGATGCTCGATTGTATGGTTCGAGCTGAAGGCAACATCCCGGTAAGCCCGCGCCGAGCTGCTTTTATTTATCTCCCCAATGGCGTCAATACGCTTGATTATCAAATCACCGCTCCTGGGAAAGGGTATCAGTTTTCTCGCTCACTTCAGCCGCTAGAGACTCTGAGAGATTTTATTACCCCGATCAGTGGTCTCCATCATCCCGGTGGGCTAGGGCACCACCATAACTGTCAAAAGATTTGGCTGACTGGTGGTAAGCTTGGGCCTACAGATCGGAATACAATTTCTGTTGATCAAAGAATTGCGGAAGTGACTTCCTCGCAGACACGTTTTCATTCTTTAGAAATCGCTAACCGAGGTGAATCCCTTGCGTGGACTGCAGATGGAATTCGACTGCCTGGAATGAGTCGTTGCCAAGAGATCTTTAATTATCTTTTTGAAGAGCCAAAAAACGGAACTGCGGCGCAGCGTCGTGCTTTAAGGAGAAAGGGAAGCGTTCTTGATGCGAACCTGAGTGAGCTTCAGTCACTGTCCAAGAAAATTGGCAAAGAGGATCATGGACGCCTCGATCAGTATTTTACGGCAGTGCGTGAGACTGAAGTTCGCACCCAAAAAGCCGACGCATGGCTTGATGTTGCGCGCCCTGAGATCTCAGAAACCGATCGCAAGAGAACCGATCGCGAAGTACCTCAGACTCAGGCAGGTGAATACTATCGCACGATTTACGATTTGATGGTGCTGGCTTTCCAGACTGATGCAACTCGTGTTGCCACTTTCAGCAGCGGTGTTGAGGGAGTGGGATTACCCATTCCAGAACTTGGGATTTCTCAAACACGCCACGAATTGAGCCACCATAATGGAGATCCTGGGCACATGGAAAAACTGACCCAGAGCGATACTTTTGCCATCGCACAGTTTGCCTATTTTATCAAACGTCTCGCTGAGACGAAAGATCTCGATGGACGGCCTCTTCTTGATCAGACCATGGCGCTTTTCGGAAGTGGCATGGCCTATGGGCATAGTCATGGTAATGCGAATTTACCCCTAGTCCTTGCAGGTGGCTCCGGTTGCGGGATCAATCATGGACATCACTTAGATTTTAATCAGGGTCATTTCGACGGATATCGGCTCGATGATCACCAGCATCACTACCGTTTGTGTGGTCGTCCTGCCAATCAGGAGGCCCATATGAGTAATCTTCTTCTTACGATGGCTCAAAAGATGGGGGTTGAAACGGAGCATTTTGGTGATAGCAACCGGACAATTGAGTTGGGATGAAACTCGTTGGCTTCTTTTTTCTTGGCCTGATTCTTTCGCTGCTTGCAAGCAGCGAAGAGCCCTACCGCCCAGAGCTCGGTTCTTTTGCAAACATAGAAAAAGCAAAACTTCTTCGGGGAGAGCTGGTCTTCGTGGATCATATCAATCGACGAGGAAGTTTAAGGCTTTCTGTCGACGAACATTATCAAGAAGGTCCGCTCCATCACTTTGCGATGCTGCCCTATGGAGTGGTTCGCTATCAGGGGTCTCCAGCAGAACTCAAAGATATTCCCCTAGGTACGGTACTGTATGGGAAGTTTTTGTTACCACCAGATCCAAAGACTTCCATTGTTCCTGTCATTAAGGGCCAAGGAAGACCAACTCAACCACCGGAGAATTATGCCCTCTTGTTAGAAGATGATCCCAGTATTTCTCTTCGTCAAAAAAAGACGTGGCAGATCGAAAAAGTCGAAGTGCTGAACGGTCAGGCCACACTTTTTGCGCAAGTTTCCCGGCCAATGGATACAGCTGGCTTGAGTGGCCAACACCAGTTTAGCGTCGATGCTTCAACACGAGTTTGGAGGGGAAAAGAAAACGTCACTTTGCAGGATCTAATCAGTGAGGGAGTTTGGCCTGATCAAGCGACTGAGAAAGCCCATGGCCAATCGATTTATCTAAGCTTCACATGGCACCCTAAATATCTCTATCAGAAATACCATGTTGCCGATCTTTGGCTTGATGAAAGTGCCATGCAACGAGCTCAGGAAAGACAGCGCCAAAAGCATATACGCTTTATGCATCACCGATGGATACCCGCCCGTGTCACAGCGCTCGAGCATGACGAATTTGGGAAAGGAATTGTGACTGTTGGTCTCTTCGGTGGGATGGACCGAACACTTTATGAAGCATTTAAGCCGCAAACAGTCGGCAAGATGGCAGCGGCGGAGGCGACTTTACGAACATGGTGGCCCGACCACGATGGGATGGACGGACGGATTCTCTCGGTGGAGCGAATGAAAGATCCAGTTTTTGGCGATAGTGGTATTCGTATTCGTTTTCAGGTCTCACTGGTTTTAGAAGGATTTCGGAAAAACTGCCTCGTTCGTCTTCGCGCGGAAGGTTGGCCAACGGTCAAACCCCCTTCAGAAGAGCGCGTTCAGGGTTTTAAAGATCGTTGGCCCAGCCTTCAGATCTTTCAGTGATGAGCGTCGAGTTTTTGCCCTGACAAGGTAGGCTTTCTATGCTGTCATCTAGAGGGTGCGGGATAGAGCGGGTCATCAGCGCCACGCGCTGATCGCCTGCATAAAACGAGATCAACCCGGTGTCAGCCTGCCGCAAAGGGCGCAAAACAAACCCGTCTGCGGCAATCACAGGCTGCGCTGCGCCAGTGTCTAAGCTCATTTCATATCTCCTCCCAACAAAACCAACACCACCGAGGCCACAGTAAGAAAGGCCAAGCCGCGCATCAAATATCGCTCGGCCGGCCGCCCCGCCACGCTGCGCGCCAAACGATCGCCCGCCAATGTCCACATCGGATGCAACACCAGCTGCAAGGCAAAAAGACAGGCCGCAATGGCCGCTGTGGCCTGCAATGTCGGGG
>JALRJZ010000074.1 GCA_023261045.1 Akkermansiaceae bacterium | reverse complement strand
CTTTCATGAACGGAAAGATCATTATTTGCAGGATCAGAGTGTTCAGTTAGCTTCATCGCAAAATTATGAATTATTCAAGGCGTCATCTGTTACAAGGAAGCTTGGCTGCGGGAGGAAGTTTAGCGGCCTTTGGTGATCAACATCTCGCCGAAGAACTCGAGAGAAAGCTACGGGGAAGAAGGCCTCTCGGAATCGTGTTCTGCGTTTCAGATGGCATGAGCCAAGGGGTTCTCTCCATGTCGGAAGCCTTCTCCCAGCAGGTTCGATCTCAGGGAACGGTTTGGTGGAATTTGATGAGTAGCCAAAAAGCGGTGATGGGTCTAATGGATACAGCTTCCTCGAGTAGCCTTGTTACTGACTCAGCTGCTGCCTCAAGCGCGTGGAGTGGGGGGCAGCGGATCCCCAATGGAAAAATCAATGTCGATGAACAAGGTCGGGAGATTGAATCGCTCGGCGAGACTTTGGAGAAGAGTCATTTAAGGCTTGGCTTGGTTTCATCTGCAACCATCACTCATGCAACTCCAGCGGCTTTTGCTGCGACAGTTCCCAATCGTGGTCAGGAGGAATCTATCGCAGAACAATACCTTAATAGAGTAGATGTTCTCTTAGGTGGTGGTTCTCGTTTTTTTGATCCCAAGGTCAGAAAAGATCATCAGAATCTTTTTGAGATTTTTGAGAAGCAAAACTATCAAGTCATCCGAACTCGTAATGAGCTACTTCATTCAAAGTCTGAGAAGCTTTTAGGGACTTTTTCCCCGGGGTATTTACCTTACGAACTTGATCGTAAGCACGATGAGGAGCTGATGAAAAAGATTCCCTCTCTTGCTGAAATGACAGAGGCTGCTTTATCGCGCTTTCTAAGCTCAGGAGATCCCTTTCTCATGCAAATGGAAGGAGCGAGGATTGATCATGCAGCGCATCAAAATGATATTGGGGCAATTCTTCACGAGCAATTGGCCTTTGATGATGCAGTTGCGAAGGTTTTAACACTGACTGCTCACCGTGAAGATATCCTGGTGATCTTAACAAGCGATCATGGCAATGCGAATCCTGGACTCAACGGAACCGGATCATCTTATCGAGAAACCAACCGTAGCTTCTCAAAGGTTGCGGAGATTACTAGGTCAACAGAGAATTTTCTTTCTCAATGTCAACAGGAGCTTCGTCATTCAAAGCTCGATTTGGCTGAGTTTTTTACATCAACGTATGGCTTCGCACCTTCTGCTAACGAGCTTGATGCTCTCATGGAGAGGCTCAGTGGACGAGAAGTTGTTGAATGGAGTCAGCAACATAAAAATTCCGTCGGCTTATTAGGGCAAATTGTCGGAAATGTCACAGGAGTGGGTTGGACCGGGATTTGTCATACGGCCGATCCGACACAACTCACTTCCACTGGTCCTGGTGCGAACCAATTTGCGGGATTGATACGTAACGACTCGGTCCGGGATCGCCTTTTGAGGCTTTTGCCGATTTAAGGAAGTCGAGAATGTGTCAAATGACACGATCGTTACCGCCGTCGATTGGGATCTGTGCACCTGTCGTCGCGTAGAAGACCGGACCTGCAACTTGACTTACCATCGCGGCGACTCCTGGAGAGGTGATTTCAGCACTCAAAAGGTTTTTTGTCTTATATTCTTGGACAGTCATCCCGTAGCGTTTTGCTGATTTTTCGAGCGCTTCTTCAGTCCAGATTTCGGTATCGAAGACAGCATCAGGATGTAAGACGTTGACTCTTACTCCAAAGGGTGCGAGTTCCAGAGCGGCAACTCGAGCAAGTTGAGTAACTCCCGCTTTTGTCACCGAATAAGCCGAGGCGCCTGGCCCTGGAGCTGCGAAATTTCGAGAGCCGATGATGATAATGGAAGGCTGCTTTTCACTCTTTTTGAGAGCAGGAATAGAGAATTTAAGAAAGCGTTGGGTGGCCGTCAGATTAATCCTGAGGTGAAGGTCCCAGCTGTCTTCTTGTGCATCGATGTATTCACCTGACTTGAAGATTCCTGCATTTGCGACAATCAGATCCAATCCTCCGTGTTCCGCAATTGTTTGGTCAACAGCGGCTTTAAGGGCAACATCGTCGGTAATGTCACAAACGACTCCTGAAAGACGTTCTCCGGTTAGGTTTTGAACAACACTTGGATTGATATCGAGTCCCACGACGGTGGCTCCATCATTGCGTAGGCGTTCGGCTGTTGCTCGACCGATTCCCCCACAGGCTCCTGTAACGATTGCGACTTTACCGGTGTGTATTTGTTCTGACATGAGAATGAGATAGGTTCATTAGGCGCGGAGAGCACCATTGAAAAAATTGAGGTTTTCGGTGGGGTCCTCGCCATTAAAGATGGCTGATCCAGAAACGACAAAGTTTGGATTCATCGCGGAGATTTGATGAATCGTTTCTTTTTTAACAGCGCCATCGATGCAAATCAGAAGATCTGGTTTGAGCGCGATCAGTCTCGCAATTTTAGGGGGAAGATCATCGAGAAACGATTGTTTTCCTGTTTTGGGTCCAACCGCAAGGAGGAGAACGAAATCAATGTCATCGAGGTAAGGCTGAATCACCTCGATCGAAGTTTCGGGATTGAGGGAAACTCCACGAACGATCTCTGGATGTTGTGAGATTAACCCGAGAGTCTCTCCGATATCATTGGTGTATTCGACCGAAAATGAGATGAGGTCAGCACCCGCATTTGAAAATGATTCAATGTGCTTTTCAGGTCGGTCGATGAGAAGATGAACATCTTTTAAGAGGCCTGTCTCTAATCCCGCAACAAAGGCAGGCCCGACTGTGATATTTGGCCAGATCGTGCCATCCATGACGTCGAAGTGGAGCAGTTGAACTCCATTTTCCTGCAAAGCTTGAAGCGCTGAGTTTTGATTTCCCATATCAGCACTGAGAGTGGCGACGGAGAGTTGAGGCTTGCTTTGGATGAGATCAATTTTTTCGCGTCGTGTCATGAAAGAGAAAGGCTACAGGTCTACGGTGGATTGAGAAGCAAAACCCCGGGGGAACCCCGGGGCGAAAAAAGAAGTGGGGTGGTAATCTAGTAACACGCTTTAGCCAGCATGATAGATTTCGATCGCTTCAGAGGGTTTTGCTCCGTTGTGAACGACTTCTTTGACGGCTCTGAGCATCGCGAGAGGCTTGTCGGATTGGAAGACGTTTCGTCCCATGTCGACACCGGCGGCTCCGCACTGAATCGCATTATGAGCAAGCTCGAGAGCTTCGAGTTCTGGAAGTTTTTTGCCTCCAGCAATCACAACAGGAACAGGGCAAGCTGCCACTACATTCTCAAATCCCTCGGTGTAGTAGGTCTTCACGATGGATGCTCCATTCTCAGCACAAACTCGTGAAGCAAGGCCGAAGTAGCGGGCATCGCGAGCCATATCCTTACCAACAGCAGTCACTCCCATGACAGGAATTCCATACTTATTTCCCAAATCAACCAGGCGCGAGAAGTTTGCGATGGTGGAAGCTTCTGTGGCGGCATCTCCGATGGCGAGCATGGCTGCCATGGCAGAAGCGTTCATCGAGATGGCATCTTCTTCCGCGATGAGCACATTATGGTTCATCTCAGTTAAGATGGTTGTGCCGGAGTCGGTGCGCAGACAAATGGGTTTGGTGTTATCCGCTGGGATACTGGTTCTGATCATTCCTCGACATCCCATTAAGCAGTCCGCTTCCTCAGCAAGGGGGGCAATGTTCAGGTCGATTCGCTCGAGTCCTGAAGTCGGTCCCATGAGAAAACCGTGGTCGAAGGCAAGCATCACCGTGCGGCCGGAATCTCGGTTAAAAATACGAGACATACGGTTTTTGATTCCCCAAGACATGCTATTCATTCCTTTGAGATAGAATGAAGTGGTGTCAGCAGGGGTGTTGAGACCAAAGTTGTCTCCATCTCTAATATCGTCTAAGTCAGCCATGATTGTGGTTAGTTTGTATTTGTGGTGAGAGTTTTTTGCTAAAAGTTACTAGGCTTCAAGCTTTTCAATGAGGTATTTCACTGCTCTTTCGACAAAGGCGTCGTCTTGAGCGTTGTTCTCCATTGCTTCAATTTCAATGGTTTGTGGAAGTTCTTTTTGAAGGGCCTCCCAGTAGGCGACATCCAATTCAGGATTGTAGAGTTCTCCACCTTCGGCGGAGTAACTTGAGACACCTTTGAGAGGCATTAAAAACAGGGTATCTTTGGTTGAGTGGGAGAGTTTTTCTCCAATGCATTGAGCAACGCGAGCCTGCTCTTCGGCATTGAGTCGAGGGACAAAGACATAAGGCGAATGCCAAGTGACTTGGTGATCGGTCCAATCATTTGGAATGACATTGGGCTTGTTGACAAGAATACCCAGATGTTCAGAGCCTCCGGGAACGATCACTTGTGGAAGCCCCAATTTGCCAGCAACCGTCAATCGTTCTGGGCCACCTGCTCGCAGGACTCCCCAAACACCGTCGGCAATTTCACCCAAACCGTAGTCGAAGACGGCATTAATAATACCCTCTTTCATCATTTGCTCCATGGCATCTCCCCCTGCACCAATAGCGTGGAAGGTGATGACCTCGTATCCCGCTTGTTCAAAAAGCTCGATCGCGTGCATTGCTCCCTTCGTTAACACTCCAAGGTTTGACATGCCGATCACCCCTTTCGCTGTCGATTTGGTGATACTTTGCTTGGACTGAGCCATTCCCCAAGCAGAGGCGGCGGCGTTGGCGAGAATCTTACGAGAGAAGACGTTTAATCCCAAAATATCTGAGACAGCAAACATCATCGTGATGTCTTTGATGCCGACAAATGGCGAAGTGTCCCCGGAAGCCGCGGTCGATAACATCACTTTTGGAAATCCGTAGGGCAAGGCCTGCAGAATAGGAGCGCAGGTTGATGTTCCTTGAGTTCCTCCCAAGGTCACCACCGCATCAATTTCCCCTGATTCTTGAAGTTCGAGAAGAAGCTTCGTCGCTCCTGAGACGATGAAGGGGTTTGCCTGTTCGCGACTTGGTTTGACAAGCAGTTGCTCGAGATCACCTCCACCCGCGGCAATGACTTCCTGCTTGGTGATATCTGCTGAGAGTTTTGCCTCACCGACTAGAGAGAGGTCAATGAGGAGTGCTTTCCCGCCCAGGGATTCGATTTCTGAGCGCATAAAATCAGCTTCGTCAGCTTTTGTGTCGAGAGTGGCAAGAATGGCGACAGTTTTCATGGGAGGATCAATACACTTTGATTCTAAAAACGTCTTGAAGAAAATGAGGTGTTTTTTGAATAAATTCGTCAAATCGAATCGAATCTCCACAAAATCCGAGTGATTTTGAATTGAGCCGGATCGCCACGTCTCTTGACTTCGGTTTAGAGGCGGTAGCGAGCCCGATAAGATTTTGGCGGTTCTTTCATAATTCGAGAGAATTCTCGGGAAAAATGAGCTTGATCGGCAAAACCACAATGGTGGGAGATTTGGGCAAAGGTTTGGGTGGTTCGGACGATCAAATGGCAGGCTTCCTGAACACGAAGGTGGCGCAGATATTCTTTGGGAGTCATGTTGAAGCAGCTTTTAAATTTTCTTAGAAAACTAGAGAGCGAGAGATTGGCGGTGTGAGCGAGCATTGTAATTGGAATATTCTCTCGAAAAGAATGGTGTAAGAGTTGAAGAGCAGGCCCAAGTTCTTCGTTTTTGGAGAGCGATGTCGTGCCTTGGTCGAAGGGACGAGTGATCCCAATGATCCCACAGATTTGTTGGGATTGATTAAAGAGAGGTTTTTTGGTCGTGGTGGACCAGTCGACAAATCCATTTCCGCGAGGGACCAGCTCGACTCGATTGATGATGGAGATTCCGGTTCCCAGGATCTCTAAATCATCCTTTCGAATATCCTCCATGATATGCTGAGGAATATAATCGTCATCTTTTTTGCCTAAGATCTCTTCAGGAGATTGGGCCGCGAAGATTTCGCAGAGCCTTTGATTGTAGGCCACATAGCGTAGATTGCGATCTTTCACAAAGTAGATGAAGCCGGGAAGATGGTCAAAGATGGTGGCAAGATGGTTTTCGACATGATTGTTTTGAAAAAATCGGTCATCTTGCATGAATGGTTGAAAGCTATGCTTAGGAGGATGATCAGCGCAACCGAACACTCCGAGTTTCTTCTAACGATCATCCAAACTTCCTGAGGATCCTCTGCTTTGCTAGGAAGAACAGAGTTGAGGCGAAGTCGATAAGGTGGCAGGTTCGAAAGGCACATCTGCATCCTAAGGAGAATGAGATACTTTTTGTTTTTACTAATTTTAGGGGTCCTCCTGGGTGATCTTCAGGCGGGTGATCGGCTTCGGGTTTTGGTATGGAATACCGAAAAAGGGTCCAATCCATATGGTGCGAGTGGGAAGCAACGCGTTCTTAAGGTCATTAAAGACAGTCGAGCGGATGTTGTTTTGTGGCAGGAATCATACAAGTTAGAAGGGGCAGATCAGACCCTTGGGCAATGGGTTTCGAAGCAGCTGGGTTGGAATATCTGGCAAGGAGAGAGTCCTCATTTGGCGGTGGTCAGTCGTTTCGAGCAGGTCAAGAAGGCTCTCCATCACCCTTGGCATGGATTGGGGGCGCGCATACGCGATGAGAAAGGAAGGGAATTTGAAGCTTGGAGTATCTGGTTAGATTACCGCTGTCCAGTTCAGTGGAAGGCGAGTGATTCTCCAGAATCTTCGAATGATGATTTAATCGCGTGTGACACCCTTAAGTCGGATCGCTTCCAACAGACTCAAGCACTCTTGGATGAACTTGATCAAAGAGGACTCTTAGAAGAGGAAATCCCAGTGCTTGTGGGTGGAGATTGGAATTCGTCATCTCACCTCGATTGGACTCAAGAGACAGCCAAAGTTTATGACCATCGAAGGGAATTAGCACTCCCCATCGGAAGGCTGATGGAGGCTGCAAATTTTGTCGATGCCTACCGGTTTGCTCATCCTGATCCAGTCGTCGCACCGGGAAATACCTGGAGTCCCCGAGATGAGTTGCGGGAGAACGGCAAACCAGATCCACCAGAGAGAATCGATCGCTTGTATGTGAAAAATGCGATCGGGCGACCAGGTTTGGCAGTTGTTGGTTCTCAGGTGTTGCCAGAAAATCCCGATGATGCCCGAGGTTTAAAAAAGGAGGTCATCTTTCCAAGTGATCATGCGGCTCTCTTAATCGAATTTGAATGGGTTGAGACAACAAGGACAACTTCGGGGGCTTTTTATCCTGATTCGATATCCACATCGCCAAGACTTGATCACCGCCCGCCTCGATCCCAAGAACCCGATTTTACTCCTACCAAAATCGCGTGGGGTTCTTGTTTTCAGGAAAGTCGCCCCTGCCCGATGCTTGAGGTGTTAGCCGACAAGAAACCAGAGCTCTATCTCGCGCTAGGAGATAATATTTACGGAGATACGAAGCAGATGGATGTCCTTCGAAGGAAATACCATCGGCTGGCCCGGCATCCTGCATGGAGGGCGCTGACGACTTCTTCCCGAGTCATGGCAACTTGGGATGATCACGATTATGGTCTTAATGACGGAGGACGAGACTATGGTCCAAGTGAGTGCTCCAAGGAGGTGTTTCTCGATTTTTTTGATGAGCCGCTTGAGAGTGAAAGGAGGCGGCGCAAAGGAATCTACACCTCCACAATGCTGGGCGATGATGATCACCGTTTGCAGATTATCATGCTTGATCTTAGAACGTTCCGTTCAGGACTAGAGCGTGATCAATCCAAGGCTTATCCGGAGTTGGGGCCATACCGAGTTCTCCGAGAAGAAGAGCCGCAGATGATGTTGGGAGAGAAGCAGTGGAGTTGGCTTGAAGCTGAGCTGCGCAAGCCCGCAAGGATTCGCTTAATTGGTCTTTCGACTCAGTTGGGCACAGCCCACAATGGCTATGAGGCATGGATCAATATGCCAAAAGAAAGAGATCGCTTCGTTGAGCTGATTAAAAAGACGAGAGCTCAGGGGGTTGTTTTACTCTCTGGGGATACTCACTGGGCGGAAATAAGTCTCATCGAAAAAGAGGGCCTGTATCCCCTCTATGATCTGACCTCAAGCAGCTTAAATCAAGTGTGGGACCCTGCTGGGGCCAATCCAAATCGGATTGGGAAAGCCTATACGCAAGCCAATGCTGGTCTGATGACCATCGACTGGGAAAAAGAGATCTTAAGGGCAGGGATTATTGATCAATGGGGTCAAGAGCAATTTTCCCTAGAGATTGAATTTAGAGAATTAACCTTTCAGCAATTTGAAAAGAGAGGAAGTTTCTTAGGAAAATGGCAATCAGCTTTTGGAGATTTGGTTTTGACTCAAGAAGGTGATCTTTGGGTGGGAACATACCCTCAAGGCACCTGTGAACTCAAACCTGTCGCTGGTTGTTTAGAAGGCAAGTGGATGGAGGGTGATCGTTTTGGTCGATGTCGTTTTGAGCGGTCTCGGTGCGGGCGATTTCTGAAAGGTGCATACTCTCGAGGAGAAGGTCCTTTGGCTCTCCCTTGGCCGGCTTGGAGAACAGGGGCTCGGGGGATCTCTTTTTAGATTCACTAGGGGGAGGTTGATTCTAGTTGAGCTTCCACGCTGCAATCGATATGACATGCGGCATGAAAACACTCGCTCTACTTTTATTTGGAGTTTTCTTAGGCTGCGCGCTTGGGCAGGAAAAGACCAGGATTAGAGTGATTGGCCTTCAAGCTTCGGCTGATGGGGAAGCAGAGGATCAAAAGTTTCCAAGGATCATTCGCTTTGCAGGAACGCAGGGGAAAGTTATTCCACGTCAGTTATCACAAAACGAGTTTTCACCCTTGATCGAGGTTGGTGGAGGTCGGCTTGAATTGCCCATTTACCTTCCTAGTAGCCCTGAGGATAATCCTTGGACAACGATCCGATTGCCAAGATCTGGAGATTATCTCGTTTGTTTTATTCGCAATGAGGAAGTCGCTCAACCGGCTTCCAACGATCCGCTTAGCAATAGCAAAGCCGGGAAGATGACTTGGCAAAATCCTCAAGTTTTCATTTTTGAAGCTCTTGAGGGAAATGGGGGAGATGAAACCTCGCATTTTCTGAACGCGAGCCCTTTCAAGATTTTGTTTCGAAAAGGAAGGGAAAGAACCATGGAGATAAGCTCTGGAGGCAAAGTGACACTCACTTTGGCTGGTGATGATGAAGATATTCTGGTGGGCCTGCGCGGATCAGACGGAAAGCCTCGTGTTGCGTATCAAGGTAAAGCCGGAAATGCTGATGGAGCTCGTCGCTACTTTCTGACCTTTGGTGGTCATGAAGATGGCGTGAAGGTTCGCCTTCTCCATGAAAAGGGTGGGCGAATCAGAGTTTCCGAGCTCTAGGACTTTATTTCTGTCTGCCATATGTTGGCTCGGGTCACCTCAGTAGTGGTCCTCGAGTCGCTTGTTCCTTCGATTGAAGTCTGTGCCTGATGAGGGGGCGAAAGTCTTTTTTAATTTGGCTTTTGGCTAGGCTTTGCCTTTTTGGTGTTCTTCCTCCATGAGTTGAAGGGGACAACTCCCCTTTCTCTTGCCCAGGTGGTATATTGTTTAGCCATCTGACGAACCCGATTGGGGTGCTCATGAGCGAGATCGTTCATCTCGGTTCGGTCTTGGGGAATATGGTAAAGCTCCCATGGGCTATTGACACCTTTGGCTACAAGTTTCCAGTCGCCTTCTCTGACGGCACGGTTGCCCTCGTGTTCAAAAAAGATGGGCTTTGATCGATTCAGGCTTTTCCCAGAAAAAGTCGGAACTAGCGAGACCCCCTCCAATGGAATCTTGTTTTCTGGATAGGTGGCCTTGCCAAGATCGACGCAGGTCGCCATTAAGTCGATGAGATGACTTGGATCTTTGACCCAAGCATTTCTTTTCTCAATGCCATTTGGCCAGTGCGCAATGAGGGGAGTTGAGATTCCGCCTTCATGCACCCAATGCTTGTATTCACGGAAAGGCGTATTGGAGACATTTGCCCAATTTTGGCCATAGCCAACTTCGGTTTCGGGAAAACCGGGCATCACTCCATCTCCACGTCGGAGGGGATAACCGTCGCGCGATTGAGGGGGGACCATTTGGGTCTGTAATTCATCTTTTGCCATCGGCTTGAGTGTCGGTTGCTTGGGTCTCTCGAGGGGGCCAACGAGTTGCCCTCGGCCGAAGCCTTCCGCGCACCCACCGTTGTCTTGGAAGAAGAGAATCAAGGTGTTGTCGAGCTGGTTGTTTTGCTCCAGAGCCTTGATGATGCGACCAATACCTTGATCCATATTATCGATCATTGCAGCGTAGACTTCCATGCAGGCGGATTCCCACTCTTTGAGTTTCACTTGGTCCCATTTGCCGATTGGGCCAGGGATTTCCCACCGAGGGTCCAGCAGTCCGAGCTTTTTCATCTTTTCCAGCCTTGCTTGGTAGATTGGGGCGTAGCCTTCGTCGTATTTCCCCTCATATTTTGCAATGTCCTGAGGCAGAGCGTGCATGGGCCAATGGGCAGCAGTATAGGCGACGTAGTGGAAAAACGGTTGCTCCGGATGATCTCTAAAATGCTCGTTGATATTAGTGACAGTATTGTCCGAGATCGCATCGGTGTAATACCAAGTTCCTTTCGGCTGGTATTTTGGATCGTTCTCCGGAGTGATGTGAGTATTGCCCCGAGTGAGAGAATTTGGATCAAAGAAGGAGCCTGCCCCATGGATCGTGCCAAAAAATCGGTCGAATCCTCGCTGTAGTGGCCAGTTTTCTTTCGTGTCCTCTCCATTCGCTTTGTAAGGAGTCACGTGCCACTTGCCGCAAATGTATGAACGGTATCCAGCAGGCTTCAGAGCTTCTGCAATGGTAACGCATTCTTTGTTCAAAAATCCCTGATATTGAGGAAGGCCATAATTGCCCATCATATGGCCAACACCCGCTTGGTGAGGATAGAGGCCAGTGAGAAGGCTAGCACGTGTCGGGCAACAGCGGGCGGTATTATAGAATTGGGTAAATCTCAGGCCGCGCGATGCGAGTTGATCGAGATGGGGGGTGTGAATTTCTCCGCCGTAACACCCGATGTCAGAATAACCCATGTCGTCGGACATAATCAAAATTATATTCGGCCTTTCAGCGTGGCAGACGGACCAAAAAAGAAAAGTCTGTAACGCCTTGATTAGTAAGGACTTAGAAGTATTCATGATTTTTGATGTTCTTAGAGGGGTGATCTC
>JALRJZ010000073.1 GCA_023261045.1 Akkermansiaceae bacterium | reverse complement strand
ATTCCGGGTTCAATGGTAAACACCATTCCCACCTGCACAGGCGTATTTGGGGGGTAGACATCATGGACGTCTAATCCGAGATGATGAGAAGTGCCATGCATAAAGTACTTCTTCACTAACGGTTTTGAATCGTCTTGCTTCGCCGCTTCAGCCTCATCAATTAAGCCAAGACGGATCAACTCCCTTTCCATCAAAGCAATCACCTGCTTTTGATAATCCTGCATCATAATCCCAGGACGTAATATTTCGTTGGCTCCTCGTAATACTCGCAAAACAGAGTTGTAAACATCTCGCTGGCGGTCTGTGAATTTACCATTAACCGGAATTGTCCGAGTCATATCAGCATTCCAATTTGCATACTCAGCGGCAACATCCATTAATAACATCTCCCCATCTTCACAAAGATCGTGGTTATCAACATAATGTAAAACACATGCATTTTTCCCTGATCCAATAATGGGAATATAGGCAAACCCTCGAGATTTGTTTCTCACAAATTCATGCAGGTATTCGGCCTCCACCTCCCACTCACCAACTCCTGGCTTGAGAAACTTTAAAACACGGCGAAAACCTGCCTCGGTGATATCAACCGCTTTTTGGAGCATCTGAATCTCCTCTGGTTCCTTGATAATGCGCAAACTTTGAATCAGAGCTGATGCTCTCTCAAGCCGGTGAAGAGGATAACGTTCTTGTATCTGACGAATAAATCGACGGTTTCGAGTCTCCACAATCTCTCTTCCCCGAACATGCTCATTTAAATGAAGGTATAGATGCTCTACGTGAGGGGCCAACCGGTGAAGAACATCTTCAAATTGCTCCACCCATTGAACGTTTTGAATCCCCGAAACTGCTGTTGCCTGTTCTTTGGTTAGCTTTTCCCCCTCCCAAACAGCGATATGCTCCGAAGTTTCCCGGATAAATAGAATCTCACGTTCAGATGCAACCACTGCATCAGGGTTAAGCAAGATGACACTCTCCTCCTGGTCCACACCACTTAGGTAAAAAAGATCGTTGTTTTGCCTCCATGGAAGAGTTCCATCCGCATTCGTGGGCATGATGTCATTCGCATGAACAATCAGTAAACTATTCGGCTTCATTGTTTGGACCAACTTAGATCGGTTCTTTACGAATAGCCCGGGATCTATCGACTCATAGCGCATGCTTTAATCCAGCTTTTTTTGGGGACTCTGGCAAGATTGGACTCTCTGATTTTACCTTCTTTCTCTCTCGATTCACCGTTCAATTCGCTCACCAATAACCAGTTTAAAACGACTCTTACAATCCTAATGCCCTTGCCTGACCCTCCTCAAAAGCCTAGAGATCAGGGATCTATTTCATTTCTATGATCACGAGATATGACTTATGGCTCGCTAAATTACGAAGACGAAGTCAACCCAGTGGACTCCTAAGCCAGTGGGCAAATAAACTAGCAAACCAGAAAGGTCATACTCCCGAATATTGGCGTTCCTACCTTCGATCAATCTTAGATGGAGAGACGGTTGCTCCACCCGAATTCATCCTTGATTTAGAACTAATTTCAGCGCAACCAAAGGAAATTAAAAGCAATGAGAATTCCCAGCAAATGCTCTGGGATTCGTTCGAAGGCTAAAATAAAATCGGGCACTACACAATTGGCAGCGCCCGATGGGATTGCTTTCTAAGACAAGAGTAAACTTTATTTACCCCAAGCTTCAAGGAGAGCTTTGCCCATTTCAGAAGGAGTTTCAGCAACAACAATACCAGCATCTGCCATCGCTGCCTTTTTGGCCTCAGCTGTTCCTTGCCCTCCTGAGACGATTGCACCTGCGTGTCCCATCCTACGTCCTGGAGGCGCAGTCGCTCCAGCAATAAAGCCTGCAACCGGCTTGTTACAGTGCTCTTTGATCCATGCTGCAGCCTCTTCCTCTGCGGATCCTCCAATCTCGCCGATCATGATGATTGCTTCCGTCTCTGGGTCGTCGTTAAAAAGCTGAATGATATCAAGATGAGACGTCCCATTAATTGGGTCTCCACCGATACCAACACAGGTACTCTGACCATAACCAAGCGAAGTCACCTGCCAAACGGCTTCGTACGTCAACGTTCCTGATCGAGAGAGGATTCCAACATTTCCTTTCTTATGGATATATCCTGGTGCGATTCCAATCCGACAACCGCCCGTGGAATCCGGACCCGATCCTGGAGTCACAATACCTGGGCAATTTGGACCAATCAGGCGCGTTCCAGATCCCCGCATGTATTCCTTAACCCTCATCATATCCATCACCGGAATTCCCTCAGTAATGGCAACAACAAGCTCTACACCTGCATCGACTGCCTCTAGGATCGCATCAGCCGCAAATGGAGGAGGCACAAAAATCGCAGAAGTTGTCGCTCCTGTTTCTCGAACAGCCTCCGAGACTGTATCGTAAACGGGAACACGATGATCTCCATGTTCAAAAGCTTGCCCCCCTTTCCCCGGAGTCACTCCAGCAACAAGTTGAGTTCCGTAATCGAGACTGAGGCCGGCATGACGACCGCCAAATCCCCCAGTAATACCCTGCACCAATACTTTGGTGTCTTCGTTAACGAGAATAGACATTTTCTAAAAAAGATATGAGTTAAACAGAGGCAACAGCCTTTTTGGCCGCATCAGCAAGATCTTCCGCACCGGTAATTGCGAGCCCCGAGGCGGCAAGTGTCTCCCGACCCGCCGCCACATTATTGCCCTCTAAGCGCACGACCAATGGAAGCTCAAGACCAGTTTCCTGAACGGCAGCAACCACCCCTTCGGCGATCACATTACAATCCATAATTCCACCAAAAATGTTGATGAGGATCGCTTCGACGTTTGGATCTGATTTAATAATATTAAAAGCCCCAATGACCTGCTCCTTGCTTGCACCACCACCAACATCAAGGAAGTTAGCAGGATCGCCTCCGGCAAATTTAATGGCATCCATCGTTGCCATGGCAAGGCCTGCCCCGTTGACCAAACACGCGATATTGCCATCCAAGCCAATGTAACTTAGATCAAACTCTGAGGCTGCCACTTCCCTCGGATCTTCTTCCTCGGTATCGCGATACGCTGACACTTCAGGATGACGATAAAGGGCATTATCATCAAAACCAAACTTGGCATCCAACGCAAGGACCTGACCATCAGGAGTCTCCACTAAGGGGTTGATCTCAACCATATCGCAATCAAGTGAGGTAAAGAGCCTGTATAGATTTTTTACAAGCTTCCCAAACTCCTTGGCAGCACCTCCCTGAAATCCCAGAGCTGCAGTGAGCTTACGGATTTCATAACCTTGAAGACCAGCCAGAGGATGAATTCTCTGCTTAATGATTTTTTCAGGGCGATTCTCAGCAACCTCTTCAATATCCATTCCACCCTCCGTCGAAGCAACAATGACTGGACGGCTCGAATCACGGTCCATGAGCAGCGAGAGATAATACTCATGCTTGATCTCAACAGCATCAGCAACCATGACTTTACGAACCAATCTTCCCTCTTCTCCCGTCTGCTTGGTCACTAAGACTTCGCCGAGCATCTTTGCGGCGATTTCACCAATTTCTGCAGGATCTTTCGTCAAGTGAACCCCACCTTGAAACCCGTTTTTAAACGTTCCTTTGCCGCGTCCGCCAGCGTGAACTTGAGCTTTAACAACTAAGAGATCGGCGCCAATTTTTTCAGCAATGTTTCTTGCCTCTTCAGCTGTTTCGGCCATTTGCCCCCGTGGACTTGGGACATCAAACCGATCAAACAGCTCCTTCGCCTGATATTCGTGAATATTCATGGTAAGACCGCCGGCACGCTAACTTGGTAAACCCACCAAGCAATGTTTAACTGACGACAATGATCAGAGATTGTGTTTTTGTATGACAAATTTGATAGGGAATTCAACCAATCCACTCAGATCGTGTTACATTCATGGCCTTGCCATCCGCCTCCAACGAACATTTCCATCCGCCCCCATATCAAATCACCCACTCACCGAGCTGAATTTTCCAAGATATAAGAACCATCCCTCTTGCGTCAGGCGCCATCCCTGTGTATTGCTCCCGCCTAAGGCACTCTCAACGCCAAAATTTTCATGATTAAGTGGACTCTTCAAAAAATCGTTGGATCGAAAAACCAACGGGAAATCAAACGGATGCAACCCATTGTTGCTAAAATCAATGAGCTTGAATCCGAATATGAAAAACTTTCCTCTGAAGAGCTTTTGGAGAAGGTCAAGAATTGGCAATCTTACCTGCACCGCTTTCTTCCTCTCAATTTACCTACAAAGCGACAACTAGAGCTTCTGGATGAAGAAGCAGTTTCTCAGGTTGCTCTTCAAATTAACAATCGTTTCGAGGCATTACGAAGTGACTTCCCCTCCCTCCCTTCGGCCATCAGTACCCTTGGAGACATTGACGCCGCAAAGGCCGCTTTTTCTGAGATCGAGGACGATTTTGCACCTCTGCGAGACCAGTATCTAAACAACATTCTCCCTGAGGCCTATGCCACGGTCAAAAATGCCGCTAGGAGACTTTGCGGCTCCGAGGTTGAAGTTGTTGACAATCTAGTTGCATGGGAAATGGTCCACTTCGATGTCCAGTTGATTGGTGGCATCGCCCTGCACCGAGGGATGATTGCGGAGATGCAGACTGGTGAGGGTAAAACCCTCGTTGGAACCCTCCCCGTCTTCTTAAATGCACTGACCGGCCTTGGTGTCCACGTGGTTACCGTCAATGATTACCTCGCTCGACGAGACGCAGAATGGATGGGCGCCGTCTTCAAGTTTCTCGGCCTCAGCGTAGGCGTGATTCAAAACCAGCAACCCCCATTTCTACGACGGGAGCAATACGCTTGCGACATCACCTACGGGACAAATGCAGAATTTGGATTTGATTACCTCAGGGACAATGGAATGGCAGGATCCACTGACGATCAAGTTCAGCGTGGCCATTACTTCGCAATTGTCGATGAGGTTGACTCCATTCTGATTGATGAAGCTAGAACACCCTTGATCATCTCTGGACCTGCGGTCATTTCCAACACCGCTGAATATAAGAGTTATCGAGGCCTCATTGAGCAACTAGTTAAAAAGCAAAACAGCCTTTGTAACGAACTAGCGGCAGAGGCTAAAAAAGCACTCGAAGACGGTGATGACGACCTTGCTGGTCGAGCCCTCTTTAAAATCAAACTTGGACAACCAAGAAATCGACAGTTTATGCGGTTTATGGAGGACCCCGACACGCGGCGTCTGATTGAAAAAACCGAACTCTCCTTCTATCAGGACACCCAGAAAAAAGAGTTATTCGAAATCAAAGAGGAACTCTATTTTACCATTGATGAAAAAGGGCATGATGCTGACCTTATGGAATTGGGGCGCGAGTTTCTCTCTCCTAACGAGCCTGAAGCATTTACCATTCCCGACCTCGCTGAGGCCTTCGCTAATGTTGATGCGCAACTCGAGTTATCAGACGAAGAACGGATCTCAAAAAAGGAAGAGGTTCAAGCCAAGATGGATTCTCAGGGAACTCGTGTTCATGCAATTTCCCAACTTCTGAAGGCTTACTGCCTTTACGAAAAGGATAACGAATATGTCGTCAAAGATGGCAAGGTCATCATTGTTGACGAAAACACTGGGCGAGAGATGCCCGGACGCCGCTGGTCGGACGGGCTTCACCAAGCCGTTGAAGCGAAAGAAAATGTCGAAATTGAGCGTGAAACTCAAACCTACGCAACGATCACGATTCAGAACTATTTCCGCCTCTATGAAAAACTTGGAGGCATGACCGGAACTGCCGAAACGGAAGCTGCGGAATTTCATGACATTTACAATTTAGATGTGCTTCCAATCCCCACTCATCGACCAAACCAGCGTAAAGACCACAACGATCAGGTATTTAAAACACGCCGTGAGAAATTCAACTCAGTGGTGAGTCGGATTGAAGAATGCCAAAAGAAGGGACAACCCGTTCTTGTCGGAACGGCTTCCGTCGAAGCTTCGGAAACTCTTGGAAGAATGCTCCAAAGGGCAAAAATTAAACATTCGGTCCTCAATGCTAAGTATCACCTCCAAGAAGCGGAAATTGTTAAAAATGCAGGGCAACTTGGTTCAGTGACCGTTTCTACAAACATGGCTGGTCGGGGAACTGACATTAAGCTTGGGGAGGGAGTCTCAGAGGCCGGTGGACTTTTTGTGATTGGAACCGAGCGCCATCAATCAAGACGAATTGATCGTCAGTTGCGAGGACGTTGCTCACGCCAAGGCGACCCCGGAGAATCACAGTTTTTCTTATCTTTCGAAGACGACCTCATGAGAAATTTTGCGGCAGCGGACCGCATGACCAACATGATGGAGCGTTTCGGCATGGAAGACGGAGAGGCTCTCGAACACAAGTGGCTCAATCGCTCGGTTGAAACTGCTCAAAAAAGAGTAGAGCAACTCCATTACCGACGCCGGAAATATGTTCTGGATTTCGACGACGTGATGAATCGTCAGCGAGAAGTCGTCTATGGATATCGCAATCAGGTTCTGTATTCCGAAGACCCTCGAGAATTAATCTTTGAGGTTCTTGAGCGGGTGGTTTCCAGCAGAGTTCACCACTACACTCACGAACGAGATGATGGTCAGCCTGATTTCATTGAACTTGTCCACTGGGCAAATCAAAACTTCCCAATTCATCTCTCGGCAGAAGAGGCTCAGTTCGAAACTCGTGATGAGCAGGGAAATAGCGATTTTCTCCTGCAAAGAGTTCGAGATGCTTATGATCGAAAAGTCGCGATAGAAAACCCCGAACATCTTGATTCACTCGAAAGGCATATTCTCCTCAATGCCATTGACCAGAAGTGGCAAGAACACCTCTACGCAATGGATTCACTCCGCGAGGGAGTTTCCTTAAGAGCTCAAGGGCAAAAGGATCCTCTCGTTGAGTATAAGATGGAGGCCTACAAGCTCTTTACGGATTTAATGGATACCATTGATGACGGCAGCGTCCATAATCTCTTCCGCTTTACAACAGTCCAACCCCCTGCTGAGTCGGTCTTAAGTGGCCTACCACAACAAACATCAAGTGGAGGCGATGCAATGACCCAAGCGAATATGGCTGTTTCAGGTTCCTCAAGCGTCGTTCCAGGAAGCGAGGCTGGTGGCACTGATGAGAGCAAACTGAAGTTAAATCTACCCAAAAGGCGCCCTATTGCAAAGGTGGGACGCAATGAACCTTGTTCATGCGGCTCCGGCAAGAAGTTCAAGCAATGCTGCGGTCGGATGTCGGAATAAACTATACGCAACCGCTTTTGTAATTAACAAACCTCCCCAAGCTCAGGCGTCAATCTGAGCTCAATCAATGGGAACCTCATTACGCAGGAGCATTCAATACCCCCAAAAAAAGGGAGCGGACCATGTCAAGTTCTCTGTGGAGAGAAATGCCCCCTACTGGTAATAATCCTTGAGCATCCAGTAGCAAATGGGCCCAGTGACCGAGACATAAAGCCAGGCTAGATAGACTTTGTGAGCAAGACTTCGATGTTTCTCAATTTCATCAGTCCAAGCGTAAACGAAAGTCTTCAAGATAAAGGGAAAGCTGATGGCGGCCGCAACGATATGGGTCATCAAAATGGTGAGATAAACACTGCGGAATACACCAACACGCTCTAACTCGTCCTTGGCCAGCTTTCGATCACCATCAATGTCACCATAAACGGTTTCATAGGTGGTAAAGTGATAAGTGACGTAGCACAGTAGAAACAGCGCAGACAGCACCAAAGCTGAGGTCATCCAACGCTGGTGAACCTTTCTATTTTTGCGAAGAATGCTCCAAATACCGGATAAAAGGCATACAGAAACCAGAGTATTGATCCCAGCAACGACCCGGGGAAGATGAGCAATAAGTTCCCGGATCTCATCAGAAACCGGAATTTTGTAAGGAGAGCGCATCATTACCACGAGTAAGAAGACGATCAAACTCAGCACCCAAACAGATCGATGAAGAAGCTCGGAACGCGCCTTCAACACAGATGACTCTTTCATAGATGACTCCATTTATTCTTTGTTAAAGGAAGAAAGACTGGCCGTTATTTCACGACTCAGGATCTCCAGATTTGAGCCATCCCTCCAATGTGCGAGTAAGACGTTTCCCCGATAAAGTTGAATCCCAAGATCATGGGCCCACTTTCCTTTTGCCGCGATCTCAGCAGGCTCCTTCCTCTCACGAATATCAGCGAACAACATTTCGTTTCGCATGTATTGCCAAAGCTTCTCTCGCTGAGCTTTGACAAAAAACCAATTCTTGGGATCGACTTCTAAAAGGTCTCGCACTTCTTGTAGCTTCTCCTGATCGTCGCTTTCGGGATCAACCGAGAGACAGACAACTCGAAAATCTGGATTGTTTTGAAATTCACGATAAAGCGTTAGAAGCTCTGAAGCATTGCGCTGCGCGCACATTGGACATTCCGCATAAAACTGCACAGCAAGCCAAACCTTATCATTCAACTCCTCAATCGAAAACGGCGTGCCATCCTGACGCTCAAGTTCGATGAATGAGCTCAAGGTATTGAGCTCTTCGAGCTCAATTTTCCCCTGGTCAATAATGGATTCGCGCTCAGAGAGCTGCTCCTTTTTTAAGGTCGTTAGAAACCAAGAAAGCCCAAGAATTAAAAGTGAAACTACGGCAACAATACTATAGATGATTTTGATTTTTGCGGAATCGGTCATTTCTGCGCTTTCTCGTTAGGATGATCGTAGAGATATTGGATCGAATCAATAAGGAGCTGTATTAACTTTTCAGAAGTCATCGGTGGCACGATGAGCTCTTCTTCCGGGTGGCTTTCTTTCGCCTGAGCAAAAGCCTTTTCCATCTTGGCAACTGCTGCAAAATTCCAACCTTCGTTAGACCCGGGAATCCCTCGAACATGGAGATGCTGATCAATTAAGACCAAACGAGTGTCATAATCAAACGCACCCGTCTCTCTCTGCTCAGGCATTTGATTGAAGCGAAGACGAGTTTTCGTAAAGGCTCTGATAGACTGCTTTGAGCGATCACTCGCGACAACTCTCAGCACTTGCGGCTCTTGCCCATACTCTGAAAGGACATGGGAGATTTTCTCAGGAGCAACGTTTTCACCATCGAGAACAAAGACCAAGATCGTCGGCTTGTTGGGACCTTCTTGGAAATGCTCCATGACAGCTTTCAAAGCCTTAAGCGATGGGGCGGATTCTTCTTGGATTTCCTTTGTAAGAGTCAACGCAAGAGTCACCCCCCCTTTGAGGTCCTGAAAATTTCGAACAATCCCATCTGCAGTGAGTAGCTCAACTTCTGTTTCCGTAATCTTAGTTTCCAAACTCGGACGATCACTCTGACTGGTCCGCTTCTGATAGCGATTGTAGGCGAACTGAAGGAATAGACCGCTTGCCACCATGAAGATGACAATCTTCAACGCTGTTGCGCGCAACTTCTTAGGGTCACGATCCGCAGGCTCTAGTTTTGTAACATCCACAGGCGCTGGAAGCTAACTCAGCTCCACGCAAAGGCAAGACCAAGCAATACGAATGGAAGATAAAGCAAGGTGCCAAAAAACGCCAATCTCATCGGTTTTCTCTCTCCTGATGCACCGTATCGTAACATTGGCATCATCAGAACAAACACAAGAATTCCGTGACCCACCGCCATTACCCAACCAAAGAAACCTTCATAAGCTCCCCAAAAGGTAAGGAGAATGAGGGAAATAGAGAACCAAACAAACAAAGAGGCAGTCAACGCCCCCGAAACATCACCATTCGACCACATCCGGTAGCCCGCCAGCTCATATTCTTCGCGACACAACCAGCTAATGGCAACAAAATGCGGAAGCTGCCATAGAAAGAGAAGGGCAAATAAAAACCACGCTCCGAGATCTCCCCACGAGCCCCCCGCACCCACCCAACCGATGACTGGCGGAATCGCCCCTGGAATGGCACCAACCAAGGTGTTGATTGAATGAACCTTTTTAAGAGGAGTATAGACGAACACGTAGATGACAATCGTCACCGCTGCTAAAATCGACGCCTCCGTGTTCACCATGGCTTTGAGATGAATCACGCCGAAGGCTGCAAGCCCCCAACCAATCGCAAAAGCCTTAATAACGCCCATCCGACGAGAAGGAAGCGGACGGTCTGCAGTCCTCTTCATACGGGCGTCATCCTCTATTTCCATTAACTGGTTAAAGGCCGCAGCGCCAAAAGCTGAAGAGGCCGTTCCAATCAAAGTATGAATCAACAAGACCCATTGACCTGCCATGCCGTTGAGACCTTTTGCAGAGAGATAGAAGCCAAACGCAGTGGTAATAAGAACAAAGGTATTCAGCCGCAACTTCGTGAGAACCTGCAGATCTTTTACTTTTGTCGGCGATGATTCTTGCTCAGACACCGCAGTGAGGATGACACCTTCAATGACAACTCGCAAATCTTGAGTGCTTATCTTGTGAGATTTTTGCTTTTCGTCATCGAGGGGTCTTCTAACATCATCGAAGATCATGAGTAATAAGGACCAATACCAACGCGAGCTCGAAGTCATCGAGGCAGTCAAAGACAAAGGTGCTCTCGGTAAATTCGCTGGTTACGCCAAAATTTCAGGACCTGGATGGCTTCAAGGAGCCATTACCCTGGGGGGAGGATCTCTCGCAGGAGCGCTTTATTTGGGAGTGCTTTCAGGATACGGCCTGATGTGGCTCCAACCTCTCGCAATGATCTGCGGAATCATCATGCTTTCGGCAATCGCCTATGTGACCCTCTCTACCGAAAAGCGACCATTTGGCTCAATCAACCAAAACATCTCACCACTGCTCGGTTGGTCTTGGTTAGTGGCAACCATTATGGCCAATATTGTCTGGACCATGCCGCAATTCTCACTAGGAACTGCGGCAATCCAGCAAAATCTTGGGCTCTTTAACGATTCAAGTGGCCAAGCGTTCATCATTCTTCTTCTCCTCGGAGTCGGAATCGTTGTCAATTACCTCTATCAATCTGATGGCCAAGGAGCAAAAGCCTTCGATTTAATCATTAAAATCATGGTTGGACTCATCGTCCTTTCCTTTATGGCGGTGGTGATCACGCTAACGATCAACGGGAGTGTTCCCTGGGGGCAGATCTTTAGTGGACTGATACCCGATTTCTCTCTTCTTACGAAGCCCTCTAGCCATTATTCCGAGCTCATTTCAGCCTCTTCGAACCCTTCAGCTTGGATGCTCAGAATCGCTGATCAACAGCGCGACGTCATTATTGCCGCTTTTGGAACGGCAGTGGGAATCAATATGACCTGGCTACTTCCCTACTCGCTTCTTAAAAAGCGCTGGGGCCAAAAGCATCGGGGTCTTTCTATCGTCGATCTTTCCATTGGGCTTTTCGTTCCTTTTTTCTTGGCGACTGCA
>JALRJZ010000072.1 GCA_023261045.1 Akkermansiaceae bacterium | reverse complement strand
CCTTTCCAACCGGCTTTTCCGACTGTGGTCGAGACCCAGTAAGGAGCCCAATTTTTGTCGTTCTTTTCGACGACCCCAGAATCAATAGACTCTAAATACATTTCAATTCTCTCAGCACCCCTTTCAGAAACACTTGGCAAAAGGATGTAATAGGTAATTGCGGTAAACCCAATGGCCATCAGGGAGAGAAAACTGAGGTAACGCCACGGAGTTCCACTGATAAGCAAGGCAACGAGCGTAACGGGAACCCACACGAGAGCTGACCCCATGTCTCCAAGCTTAATGACCAATAAGAACGGCACTCCCGCCAACAATCCAATCAAGCCAACTCGAAAGGATGGTTCAGCGAAAAAACGATGAAATCTCGGAAGCTCTTGCGCGAGAGTGGCAATCGCTATGATCCCTGAGGCGATTGCGATTTGGGCAGGTTGAAAACTAATGGGACCAAATTCTAAGCGATGAACTTCATCGTCCATTCCCATCGCTTTAAGAGTCAATCCAAGCCCCGCGAGATACATGGGCACACCAAGCCAGCGAACCCAACGGTAATCGATGAGAGCGGATGCAAAATAAATGACACTCCCAATTCCGATCCAAAGCTTGTGACGGCTTGCAAAAAATTCACCTCCGCTCATACCCTCCGGAGCAGGCAGGTGCCGGGCAGCACTTTCGATGGCATAGACCCCAAAAAACAAAAGGCCATACATCGTCAGCACGAGCACCCAGTTGAGGCCTAAGATTTTTCGAAAAAGTGGGGTCATTTGATGGTCTCGTCAAGCTAATGAAAGAATCTACACCCGCCCAACAAAAAAACGGCTCTGGAGAATTCCAAAGCCGCCTTGTTGATTAGGAGAAAAAACTTAGCGCTGCGCTACTGAGGCAGTCGCCGCAGAGTCCTGGTGCTTTTCGAGAGCTGCGGTGCTTTGCTCCTTCGCCCAGTCCTTAAACTCACCTTGATCAATTACCTCCATGATCCCGCGCATGTTTCCGTGGGAGTCCCCACAGAGCTGACCACAGACAACACCCGTTTCGAGCTTCTTGATTGGCTTAAACCACATTGGAATATCTTTCCCAGGAATCGCATCCTGCTGAATTCGCATGGGGATGATTGAATAGTTATGGATCACGTCAGTCGAAGTGATCTGGAGGATCGCATTGCGCTCCACTGGGATCCGTAAGGTCCCCACAACAAAATCATCGTATCCATTGACGTCATCGGGATCGATACAGGGATCTCCGACTGAACTTACGAGATTACGATCAATTCTCCCAAATTTACCGTCCTCGCCTGGATAGTGATATTTAAAACCGAACTGATAAGCGATCACTCGCACCCGAACTGGATCAGTCTTATGAACCTCTTCGAAGCTATCAGTCCGCTCCCACCAGAGAGGGAAAGCAAATCCCAAGAGGAGAACCGCCTCGATAATGACAACCCCGATTTCCAAGTGACTGGAAACATGATTTGTCACCCCGTGATAGCTTGCTTTGGGGTTCTTACTTGCACGGAACTTCCAGAGACAGAAGAGGAAGAACAAGGTCCAGCCGATAAATAAGGCGAACATGAACCAGTGAACGATATCGATCAAGTGATCAACATTTCCTCCATGGTCCGAGTAGTTTTCGGGAATACCAAGCCACTTAGGCCAGCTTAATGGAACAAACATAGTGTTAAGAGTTTAGGAATTGGAAGCAGGGCTAATGTAATCGTCACAATATTTTGGATCGAGCGCCGCACTTTCACGCCGTGCCAATCTAACGAAGGACCAAACAACCCCAGTTGCGAGAGGGATAATCACAAAAAGCATGACTGCAATCGACCACCCAGCAGCATCGTCACCAGCATGTTGGAACGCACTGGCACATGTCGAACAGGCAAGAATTGAGGGAAATAAACTCATGGGAATGATAGAATTCAGACAATAATGTTTTTCGACTTACGACGGAAATAGACGCCGTATACTACCAAGAGAATTGAAGCAATGAAAGTGACCGCGCCAGCAATGGTAGTCGCTAGGGAGGTATCACGATCATTAAAGAAGAAAGCCCAAACCGAAAATCCTAAGCAAAATAGGGCGGCAATCGTAATAAAGATAAGATGAAATCCCTTGATCGACATCGGTAGAAAAGAACTAGTGTTCGGGCTTGGTTGCCGGCTTTTCGAGGTTATAGAACCCGTCAGCTCTCTCCCAGTTGCCATCTCGGATAGGATCTGCCTTCGTCCATCCGATCAAAATCATACAGGCTGCGGCCATAAAAATGGCTAACCCATAAAAGAAGTAAATCAACCCCTTCTCATGATTCAAGTGCATGAAGATGAGCATCACCAAAGATGCTTTAAAGGTGGCAATCGCCAATCCAATCGTCGCATCAATACCGTCAAAACCGTGATCACCAAAATCCAACCATTCAACAGTTGCCACCAAGACAGTGATCACTGTGAAAACGAACAGGAGCGTTCCGATAAACAGGTAAAGCTTCTTAGCCTTTTTAACTTCTTCGATAGATCCAGCCATGAGTTTGATAAGTGATGAAATAGAATTAATTGAATTTACATGAGGTAGAGGATTGGGAAGAGGAAGATCCACACCAAATCAACAAAGTGCCAGAAAAGCCCTCCAACCTCGACACGGTTCGCCAACCACTCAGGGTTTGACTCATACATCTTACGACCAAAGAACAAGTAATAGCCCAGAACGATAGCACCACCAATCACGTGCAGACCGTGTAGTCCCGTGATCGTGAAATAAATAGCATAGTAAGTGTTCCATTTCGGAGTGAAGGTTGATTCAAAACCAACTTTCTCCCGCGGAATTTCAACCTCGGGGAAGTGATGCTTGTCATGGTTGGCACCAGCAAATCCACTGAGATCGAAAAGGTGCGTTTCGTATAGAGTCCCATCATCAGAGGCGCTACGAACCTTCTGCGGATCAAAATCAAGTTGCTGGTATGCAATCATTTGATCCCAATTGATTCGATACTTGTCTTGATCGGTTGGCTTACGGCCCTTTTTCTCAAGACGCTCCGTTTCGAAGGAAAGCCATGCTTGGTGACACTCCCAAGCCTTCTTGAGAGTATTTTCCGAATGCTCCACTCCATGCCCCTTAGGTTGATGAGTCAATACCCAGCTGCTCTCAATAGCCTTCATCGGGTCGATCCCTTCCTTCTCAGCTCGCATCGCGGTGTGGCGAAAATCAATCGCATCGACAGCCATGACGATAGGGCTCTCTAAAAGCTGTCCTTTAATCACAGTATCGTCCCGGAGGGTCATTTGCGAATCACCTCGAAGCCCCGGAGGAACATCATCTGGATCGAGGCGTAAATTAAATGGAGCACTGATTGCAAACTCAGCTTCAGCAGGAGCACGTAGCATCAGAGGAGAATAATTCTTCACGTCCTCTTTGCGTCGTTCTTTCCAAAGATCCATCTCAACGACGTAAGTCCCCTGCTCGGTGACTCCTTTTTCATCCCGGATCCACTTCCATGAGGCCTTTTCAAAGGCAGTACGGATCTTCGTATCTTTACTAATCGCATCCAAATAGGCGGCCTCGAGCTGATCCATCATCTCAACTGAGAGTGGCTCTCCCTTCTCTAAAATAACCTCGCCACCCACTTTGTAGTCATCAGCAAGAGTAATCTCGACCCCTTCAGGTGCCTGATCAAGGATCATCTGCAAGTAGGCCTCATGCGCGGGCCTCTTCAGAGCAAAGGTCACGGATTCAGCCTTAAAAATGAGCTGGTTTGCATAAAATGCCTCTTGGTCATTCTTGTCGGCATGGACAAGATGATCACCCTCAAGCTTCACCTTGTGGACATGGCCCTCAATTACCGCAAAGTCTTCAACCGGGCTACCACCACTGAGACGAACAGCTTGGTGGTGAAACTTAGCGTTGTATTCGATACCCTTGAGCACCATGAACAAGGCGGCACAAGCTAAAGTAATAGACATGTGAATCTGAAATTTCCGCCACTCGCGCATCTTAAGAGCGGCCCACGCGAAAACAACCGTCACCGAGGACCCAATCAAGACGAAGGTGTTGATCAGTCCGGGAAGAACCGGAAGTGTCCGCTCTGGCCAAGGGAAGTCAGCAAAAAGACGAAGAAACAAATAACCGGAGAAGAGTCCTCCAAAGAGAGTCACTTCAGAAGCAAGAAAGAGCCAGATACCGACCTTCGAGTTAAAAAGTCCGGTGTCCTTGCGGGCATTGACAACAAATGGAATTTCCATGAATTAAAAGTGTAAGATGTGAACCAGTGCTTTGCTTAGTGAGCCTCCCCCTCACCTGATTGAGACTCCACATCATCTGCAACAGGAGCAAGTTCGGCAGGAGAGTCAGACTCTTGCTCTGTAGACCGCTTTGGCTCTTCCCACTGTGGAAAGTAGTCCTTGTCGTGGTCTGGACGGCTATATTCATAGGGGCCACGGTAAACCGAAGGGTCCGTGACAAAATTTCCGTGACCAGGAGGTGTCGGAGTCGCCCATTCGAGAGTTGTTGCGTCCCATGGGTTGTCACTTGTCACCTTCTTACCCCAGAAGTAACTCACGACCATATTGATGAGGAATGGAAGCTGGAAAAGAGCTAGTGCAAAAGCTGCTGTTGTCATCACCTCATTCAAGTGGATGTTTTCGGCAACCGTCTGCCCAAAGATGTTAATCCCCTCTGGATCCTTTTCGATATAGCCCTCTCCCCCGTTGTACCAACGGCGGTGGAAACCGGCCATACCTTGGGTGAGCATCGGGAAGAAAAGGAAATTCATCGCGACAAGCGAAGGCCAAAAATGAAGGTGCCCCAATGTATTATCCATGAAGCGGCCCGTCATCTTTGGATACCAATGATAAACTCCTGCAAAGAGTCCAAAGAGAATCCCTGGAGCCACAACATAGTGGAAGTGACCAATCACATAGTAGGTGTCATGCAGGTGGAGGTCAGCAAGGTTGAATGCTAGAGGAAGACCTGTCAGCCCTCCGATACCAAACATAGGCAAGAATGCCGCCGCCCAAATCATGGGCATGGTAAAGCGGATAGAACCACCCCAAAGAGAGATAATCATTGAAGTAAGAAGAATCACGGAGGGCACCGAAATCAGGACCGTCGTTGTTTGGAAGAAGGTTGAAATCACAGGTCCCATTCCCGTCAAATACATGTGGTGCGCCCAGACGATAAAGGAAAGGAAACCTAGAATGACAACGGCCCACACCATGGGCTTGTATCCCCAAAGTGGCTTACGCGTGTTGGCAGGGATAATCTCTGCGACACAGGCGATTGCCGGAAGGAGAAGAACATAAACTTCTGGGTGTCCAAGGAACCAGAAGAGATGCTGATAAAGCAGAGGACTTCCAGATCCAGAAAGATCGAGAACACCGTCCGACTTTGAAAACAATCCAGATGGCATGAAGAAACTAGACCCTGCCATTCGGTCCATGAGCTGCATAATGCCAGCGGCCTCGAGAGGCGGAAAAGCTAACAAGAGTAGAAAGCCGGTCACCAACATCGCCCAAACGAAGAATGGCAAACGCATCCAAGTCAGCCCCTTAGCTCGGAGCTGAATAATGGTGGTCACAAAATTTACTGAACCCAGAAGTGATGAAGTAATCAGTAGCACTAGACCAATTAGCCACTGGGTCTGACCCGCCAGCAACTGGTTGACAATTTGCCGATCGGCAACACCTGCGAGCGGCGAGTAGTTCGTCCAACCCGATTTGGCAGCACCGGACTCCATGAAGAAGCTCATGCACATGATCAAGCCACCTGCAAGATAGACCCAGAAGCTCGCCATGTTCAACTTCGGAAACGCCATGTCAGGAGCTCCGATCTGCAGTGGAGTGACATAGTTGCCGAACGCTGCAAAACCAAGAGGCACCACCCCCAAGAAAACCATGATGGTGCCGTGCATGGCGCCAAACATGTTGTAAGTATCACCAGTAACCTTTCCATCGTCTAACCAGCGAGCTTTCCAACCATCCGTAAAGATCCAGCTCAGATAACCAGGAAGTGGCTCATGGGGATACGCGATACTCCAGCGCATCACAATCATCAGGAAGAAGCCAAAGAGAAGGAAGGCTCCTGCCGCAAGACCATACTGGATCCCGATAGTCTTGTGATCGGTTGAAAAGAGATATTTCTTCCACCAAGGAAGAACGTGGTGATGGTCGTCGTGGTGGTCGTGTGATTCTGCACTCATCGGTCGTCAGTGGTTAAACGTTGTTCAATTACTCAGCAGGAGCATCAATCGGAAGTAAGGTTTTAGGATCAACAAGAGTGTCAGGAGCAAGTTCTGCACCCTCCAACATAGTGTCATAACTCGCTTTGAGCTCTTGAGCGGTGGTTTGCCCAGATCTTCCCTTAGCGAGTTCTAAAGCATTCTTGGCCATTTCAATTGAGACGATGGAACCCTGATTCCCCCAAGAATTCCGAACGTAAGTCATTAGGGCAGCGAGATTTTTAGCGCCCCCAACACCCTGCTCCATACTTTGCATTCCGCCAGCGAAATTATATTCTTTTCCAGCGACTGTAATAGGGCCAGTCACACCATGAAGAATGATTTGAGAAAGCGCTGCTGTACTACCCATTGCCCATTCAGAACCTGCAAGAGGAGGAGCCGCAGCACCTCCAGCACCTGTAGGCTGGTGACAACCCGCACAGGCGGCTGCAGCATAGACCTTTTGACCGGCCTTCACGTAAAGCTCAAGGGCTGGCCCAGGAGGGATGACCGCTTCACCTGGCCCAAGAGGAGAATCTTCGCGCAAATAGCCAGCTTTCACAACCTCGCTATACCCAAAGAGATTTCCACCCTGCCCTAAAACAGCGCCTCCAACGAGAACGACAATCGCCGAAATAAAAATAAGCCACAGTGAAACAGGCTCCATCCCATTTTCTAAAAGCCGCTTTTCACGACTTGCAGCAGGAGTGTCACCCGAAAGGGCTTCATGAGCCTGAGCAACGTTGATATTCTCGTCCAAATCAGGACGCATCTCACTGGTTGAAGAATGATCAGACATGGTAATTATTCTGCTTTGGGAGCTTCGCGAGTGAAGGTCCAATCTTTGGGAAGAGGTTGCCCCAAGGTGTCCTTTTTGAGAGAGAGTAAGTAGCCTGCTAAGCGGCGGCCCCGATCGTTTGGAATAACGGCAAAGCCCTCCTCATTTGCCTCGAGAGCCAAGGCGTCATCCCCAGCCTGGTAGAGGGGAACTTGATCAAACAACGAACGCTTCGATGGGCAGGTTGACTTCGCTGGAATGAATTGATCATCCTTGTAGTTCTTGACCCCGCGTGGATTGTATAAATGAAGGTAGACCCACTGCTCGGCTGAGATTTCCTTACCCTTTTGGTAAAACTCGACACGACGTCCAAAATTCGAGAGGTCCGGACCATTGCGGGCCTCACCAATGTGAGCAACTGCTTCATCGAAGTAATCACTCGGGAGGGTCTCACGACGAGTATCATCTGGCTGATCTGGAGAAGCACGCAAGCCTGCCCATTCGCCACGATGCACATCCCAACCTGCATAGGTCGGGCGAACTACTTGACTATGGCAGACAGCACACCCTTCTTGGCCATAGATCTTAGAACCTTCAGAAATACGCTCGGCACGACCCGGATCATAATATTCACCTTCCTCATCAAGCTGAGGTGATTCTAAACCACGCATTTCAGCGAATGGTAAGACGATGGCAAAAAGCCAAGGCAGGCCAAAGGTGGCGAGCATCCCAAGAATAAAAGCTTTGAAAGTCATGTGATTAAGCGATGAAACTAATTAGGCGTTTACAGAACCAATGTTGTCGATCTCACCTTCCGGACCATGAGGACTTTCAGGGTGATGGTTTTGGAGGAGAGTCGGATGAGAGGAACGACGCCCAAGTCTTGCCCACATCAGAAGCAGGTGGAGGCAGAAGACGAAATTGGCGACCAACAAGAAAGCCCAGGCAATGGTGATCCCCCAACCATAGCTACTAGAGCGCTCGGCCATGGTTCCGAAGGGTTGTGAGAGATCTTCCATCCCTTGACCTTGGATAATCCCCCCAATGATGGCACAGCATACAATTGAGGCAACTGCGTAGAGTGAAAGGAAGAAGTGCCAGGTAATGAAGCGGCTCGAGAGCCACTCACGCCTCGTCACACGAGGCACAATGAAATAAATTGCACCAAAGGCACAGAGGGAAAACACCCCGTAAATTGCGAGAATATCAAGACCGTAGCCGGTGTAGCTAAACTGGGTCATCTTAATGGCCGGAACGGTATTCAGACCGAACGAAAGAACTCCAAAGATAATGAAGAGCACGATCCCTGAGGTCGTGAAACGCAGCGATGGACTCTGAGCCGCCAGCTCTTTTTGATCTTGGATCGTTTTGAGGATATTTAGACCAACAGCAAGTGCTGGAATCAAAATTAAGACCATTGCAGCAGCACCTGCATAGGGTAAGAACTGAGGGATTGGAGCCCCCATAAGACGCTGGAATCCAGCCCAAGGCCCGAGGAAGGCGAGCGCCCAGAATCCAAAGAGAGCAACATTATAGCTATAAACGGGGCGTCCCGTCACCTTTGGAGCAAGGTAATAGGCGCTCGCAAGGGCCGTCGGCAGCAAGAAGAGAAGGAAAACACCACTCTTGAACCATGCCGCAACCGCAGCAGCCATCAGAGGATGCCCTTCCGAGGCAAAGACAAAGAAAATTGCCGAACCAAGAATCCAAGGGAACCAGAGCAAGCCAGCCAAAAGATACCATTGGCTCACATAAACATGACCAGCATCACGAACTTGAAACTGCACAAGTGACCAGAGGGTGATCATCAAATAAACGACTAAAAGGCTGACCCAGATATAGCTAGGGAAAGCCATTAAAGTGACCCCTGACCCCTGTCCGGCTAAAATCGTGACAATCCCCACCATAATAATGAGATTCCAGAGATGCCCTGCAACAAGAATAATGCCCGAAGCGGTGCACTCCTTGCGAGTCAAGCGTGCCATCAACCAAATAATCATTCCAAAAGCGGCTTGGCACCCCCACCCGTAGACCAAAGCACTGAGGTGAGCAGCATCAACCTTTCCGGCATCAATCCAAGAGATACAATCTAGGAACTCTGGGGCATGCTTCTTTGCCGAAGCGATGAATCCCAACAAGATTCCAAGCACAAGCCAGATCGAGCCGCTTGCGAAGAAAAACATGACTGGGTGCCTGAGTGAGCGATCGATAGATGAACGCAACTCAATGTCGTGAATATCAGTGGTAGATGGAGTCTCAGACATGAGGATAAAATTAGTTGTTGGGCTCAGGAGATTCGGCGGGATCTTCCGCTGATACTGACTCAGGAGCTAGTGATGGCACCGCCATCGAACCCGGGCTAGGCGCCTGCGAGGGAGCCTTCGCAGCATTCGCCAAGGCCTCTGCGAGTGCTTCAGCATTAAGATTTTCAGTTTGAGCTTTCTGAACCTCTGCTTTGACTTGCAGACGATCCACAGCTTTCAAATCAGCCACCGTCTCGACATCTCCATGAGATAGAGGCCAAAGAATCAGTGCTCCAATTGCGAAAGTTGTGACAAGCAAGAGAGCCAACCAAAACGAAGTGAAGCGCTTAAGAGGATTGTCGCGGGTATGATCCATGACGATTTAGTTATGAAGATTTGCAGATTCAAGGATCCGAGGATCACGATGAGGGTAAAGAGCCGCTGAAGTGAGATTTCGAAGATAGAAGAACAAAAACCCCGAAACAGCAGTGACAAAGGCGATGATATCTCCAATCCATGAATGCTTGATCCAGAGATGAGGATGATGATCAACCACGTTTCCGACCGAAGGTCCACGCTCTGGGATCACCATGTGGTAGACATCAATCGCATGAATGAAGAGAATGTAACAACAGAGCCCCATCATGAACCTTGGGCTCTTTTTGACGTCTGAACGGAGGAGTAAGAGAAATGGAAGCGCGAAGTGGAAAAAGACGAGAAACAGACTGACCAAATTCCAGTTTTCGGTGTTTCTCAACACGAAGTAGATCGTTTCCTCAGGGATATTTGCATACCAGATCAGGAAAAACTGAGAGAAGGAAACGTAAGCCCAAAAGATCGTGAAGGCGAAGGATAACTTACCCATGATATGGTAGTGTTCCTTAGTCACAACCCTCTCTAAGTAACCTGCCTTCTGAAGTAAGAGGCCGGTTAGAATGAGAACCGCCATTGACGAGAGGGCGGATCCGGCAAAGACGTAAACACCGAACATGGTGGAGAACCAGGCGTAGTTGAGCGCCATCACCCAATCGAGTGCCAAGAAGGTCATCGAAACACCAAAAATAATCATCGACCACGAAGAATGCTTCCTTGCAGCGAAGAGGTTTTTTGTGCCCGGATTTGGATCGGAGTCCTGATTAACCGAGAATTTACGAACCAGGTAGATAAAACCACCAAGAAGGATGAAAAAGGCGAAGAAGCGCAGGTGCCAGAAACCCGGATTAAGATACCATGTCTTTTTTGCCAGAAGATGGTCATGAGTATTGTCACTATGCATCAAGGCGTCATGGGCGGACATCCCCTCATGCTGGCTCACCGCATTTTTATAATTGGGCATCCATTCCCAAAGATACTGCTGAACCTGAGGAAAAAGGAAGGGGATTGAGAACACGAAAAGGAAGGGGAAAACGAATCCTAAATTCTCCATCAAACGGCGCACCGAAGTTCCCCACCCTGAATTGGAGAGATTGTGTAAGAATGTCCAAAAGCACCCTCCAAAGGTGATCGTTAAGACAAAGAAAACAGCAAAGAGCCATGAGAAGGCATAGGAGCCGTGAGTTGTATTGGACTCATGCCCCCCACTCTCAACTCCCCCGCCTACCCATAGGTAGACGATACTGCCGATTAAACCCAGAGCTGCGATCATCCCAGTGAGCGTCTGAAGGCGAGCTACTTTGCTCTTCTCGAGGTGTTCTCCCTGAGTCGGTATGTCTTTAGATGTCACTTGATGTGCCATATTTTGATCTATCGATGAAAGTTAGTTGGCGGATGCCTGAAGTGCTCGGAGATAAGCCACAATGGCCCAACGATCCCGCACGGGAAGATTGTGTTTGTAGCCACCCATTAAGCCCTTCCCATTTGAGATGACCTCATAAATGTATCCGTCAGGATGTGTTTCCTGTTTGAAACTGTGAAGATTAGCGACAAGGACGCCGTTTTCGGCAAAGTGAACTCCAACAACTCCCTTGCCGTCTCCAGAGAGGCCGTGGCAGATCGCACAATGGACACCATACATATCTTGTCCCCTTGCGAGCAAAGCAGTCCGGTCAGCCTCAGTTTCTAGATTGAGTTGCTGAGGAAGTCCGTTGCCAAACTTATCGCCCATTTTCCCATCGTAGAAGTAACCGCTACGACCCACTCCAAACTCAACGGGAAGAACGCCGTCATCACCGCTTTTAGGAACGTCGAACCTGCCTTGAACAAGGTGACTTGATTGCGCTCGATAATCGAAGCAAAGCGACCCGCGTGAGGGAAGAGGGGTGAGCCCTCGGCAATGA
>JALRJZ010000071.1 GCA_023261045.1 Akkermansiaceae bacterium | reverse complement strand
CCTTTGAAATAGCGAATGGTCAACCCTTTGAACTACCCGAAGATTTTAAAGAGGTTGTGATCGAATCATCGCCTTAGCAGGCTTTATGGATGACACTGATTCTTTGACAGAGATGAATCACAGATTTTGTTGATCAAACAGATTAGGATGATTGCTCGTCTTTTTGGTCGAAGGTTTTTATCAGATCTCCAATTAAGTCGGCGTCTTCGAGACGATTTTCTTTCTGAAATGAGAGGTGGAGATTTGCTAAAAGTCTCAGAAGAATGGTGGAGAGATTGCAGGGTTGTTCCACGGCTGAAATCGCTCTTTGGGAAAGCTCAGGATGGTCCTTTAAGAGTTTTCGTGCGGGGATGGGACGCCCTCGGTGGAAGCAGTCAATCAAAAGAGGTCCCTCTGGTGAATCAATCAGGCACAGAAAGTGACCGGGATAATTGACCCCAAAGACTTCAAGGCCTAGCCGTTGGCCAACAAGCATAAAAATAATTCCTAATCCGAGGGGATTGCTGGTCCCTTCTTCAAGACACCACGTAAGATCAGAATTTCGGGGGTCGAAGGGGCTGGATTTGTTTCCCCGAAATTTACCCGTTCCGAAGAGCCATGCGGAAAGATGAAGAGCGGTAGCCACTTCAGGGAGGGCATCGCGAGCAAGGAGATCAAGTTCGTCCGAGAGGCTTGGCCTGAGCGTGATGCCGTCATGAAGAAAATCTGAAATGAGACGTAAGAGAGATTCAAACGTTTCCCAGTCACCATCGGGTTGATTGAGCCCTCTTGTTGGAAGGACCCACTGATTACGGAGTTCTCGTTGGCGTCCTGGATGAAGTGATTCTGACAGGAGTCGTGCGGCCTTGGGTTTTAGATGGATCCCCAGAGCGGCAAGATCATCACTGGCGTCTCCATGATAATCTAAGAGAGCTTTGCTAACGCCCTTTTGAACAACTTCATTTTTGTCGTCTAGAAGGCGTAATAAAGAGTTAAAGTGAATCTCTTGAGGCATGTTCAATCTTAATTAGGAAGAGCTTCGAGCTGAGCATTGAGATTTTCATGAATCGTCATTTGCTCCCTCAGTTGAATCTCTTTTGAAGAAGATCCGATTTGAAGTTCATAATCACCCGCCTCGACAATAAAGCGGTTTTTCTTTTCGTCAAAGTAAGCGAGTCGATCAACGAGAACCTCAATGCTGATTTTTTTTGTTTCACCGGCTTTGAGTGAAACACGTTTGAATCCCTTTAATTCGTGTTTTGGGCGTGTGACTTTGGACTGCAGGATTCGGGTGTAGAGCTTCAGATGTTTTGGATCATTGCCATGCATGCCTTGGCAATAAGCGACCCCCATTCTTCCCGTTAAATAGGGATCCTCACCCCATATTTCATAATTGCGCCCCCAGTAGGGATTGCGCCCAATGTTGAGAACTGGATCGCGATAGATCAGTCCTTTATGTTGAGAGCTTAGTGAAGGATCTTTCCTCCACCCGTTATAGATGGCACGCGCTTCATCAGAGATCACACGAACCACTTGGTTTTTGATGAAGTCGGGATCCCAAGTTGCAGCGAGAACGGTGCAGATAGGAAAGAGAGTCGTTGGCTGATCCCATTGAACACCATTGAGGCATTGATTCCATTTGTCACCGCGCAGACCCAGTCGCTCAATATCGGGGTGGTTATGATTGAGAATCATCGCTCTCTCTTCAAGAGTAAGGCGGATGATGAGGTCGTTCACGCGCTGCTCAATCTTCGCCTCCGCATCTAGATAAAGAGGCTTCGTTCTCGCAAGATCACAATCGTGAGGGTTGGGCTCTCCGATGACTGGCCCAACAAAAAGCAAAGTGACGAGTTTGAGGAGAGTTTTGTTCAAGTGCATCTAGACTTGAAGCTAGGGCAAATCATTACTTTCTGAAAGGGCAGATTAGAATCAGCCGAGGTGCTGAAGATTGGCAGCATCTGAGGCATTGGTTAGCCGCTTAGAAGGTGGGGAAGTCAGTTTGTTTGGATAACTTCCTTATTCGATTGGTTTGGTTTGATTCGTTGGTAACCCTTCTCAAAAACTCCTCAAAAAAAACGCCATCGCTCTGTGAGACGATAGCGTTTTTAAGAAATTGATGGTGCTCGACGCTGGATTTGAACCAGCGACCCCCACAATGTCAATGTGGTGCTCTACCCCTGAGCTAGCCGAGCGGCGGGCGCAAGCTAGGAAGAGAAGAAGATTGTGGCAACTAGAAATTACACCTTTTTTAGAAATTGTTGATTACTGCGGTCGAGAACGACCCGCTTCAACGAGCTTTGCCAGAGTCGCTTTCATCTTGTTAGCCACTTCAGGGTGTTTTTGAATCACATTGATCTTTTCACCAGGATCGTTTTTGAGGTGATATAAGGCAAAGTTTGGAACTTTGATGTTCTCAAGTTGCTTCTCTACGACCGTGTTTCTCGCAGATCCATTGGGATGAGAGGTGAGCTTCCAATCTCCTTGGCGAAATCCAAATCGACCTCTTCCCCCATTATCTTGCTGAATAAGATGTCCTCGACCTTTGGCATCGGGAGTCCCTAAAAGGCATTTTGAGACGTCAAAGCTATCTTTGAAGGCGTCCGCTGGCAAAGAAGTCCCTGTGATTTGTGCTAAGCTAGTGGCAATGTCGATAGTGCAGACAATTTCTTCAGACTTTCCAGATGGAATTGTTCCTTTCCAATAGCTAATAAATGGGGTTCGTGTCCCTCCTTCGTAGACACTATATTTCCCTCCTTTGAATGGCCCTGCTGCTCGATGTTTTCCGACTTTTTCAAGTGCTTGGTCCTGATAACCATCGTCCATCACTGGTCCGTTGTCGGAACAAAAAATCACAAGGGTTTTTTCTCTGAGTTTGAGGCGATCGAGGGTTTTCATGATTTCGCCAACGGTCCAATCAAGCTGAACAATGGAATCCGCACGAAAACCATGAGGGGTCACTCCCTGAAAACGCTCATGTGGGATCCTCGGAACATGAAGATCATGCGAAGCATAAAATAAGAAGAAGGGTTCGTGTTGGTGGGCCTCGATAAATGCATTCGATTTTTCAACCCATTTGTCGGCAAGATCTTCATCGCGGAAGCGAGCTTTGTGGCCACCGGTGTAGAATCCGATTCGAGAAATACCATTGTGAATGGTCGAGTTGTGACCATGAGACCAATCCATTTTTAAGCTGTCTCGATGACTAATTCCAGTGGGGTGATCAGGGGTTGGCTTTTTGTTGCCGACCCAGAGGGGGTCAGAGGGATCTAGGTTTAAAACACGATGTCCTTCGACATAGACTTGCGGGACTCGATCGTTGGTTGTTGGAAGCAAGAAATTATAATCAAAGCCGATTTCTTGTGGACCAGGTTTTAAATCGCCATTCCAATCTGGACCTTGTCCTTTAAGCCCAAGGCCTAAATGCCACTTACCAACAATGCCGGTGGCGTATCCTGCTTTTTTCATTAAATCGGGAAGGGTGAAAATGTCCTGATCGATGACGAGGTGGCCATTGGGTGGAGCGATTCCCGTGCCCTGAGTCCTAAAAGCATAGTTGCCTGTGAGAAAGGAATACCTTGTTGGGGTGCACGTTGAAGCAGAGCAGTACCCGTTGGTGAACATTTGGCCTTCAGCTGCTAAGCGGTCGATGTGTGGCGTTTGAAAAGTTTGAGCGCCATAGCATGAGAGGTCTCCAAAGCCCAAATCATCAGCCATGATCACGATGACATTTGGGTGTTTAGACGAGGCGATCGAAAAATTTGACGAAAGACAGAGAATCCATGCAATCAACGCTGATGTTTTCATAGAGATGACAAGCTTTGTGATCCTAGGTGTTTTGTCGACCTAGAAGTTCTAGAAAAGAATAGGGGCATCTCACGAGAAGATGCCCCTATGAAGTGGTTCGGTAAGTGTTTGTCTCTTACTTCTTTTTACGAGCTACCTTTTTCTTAGCGGCTTTCTTAGGAGCGGCTTTCTTAGGAGCGGCTTTCTTAGCTACCTTTTTAGCGGCTTTTTTAGGAGCAGCTTTTTTAGCTACCTTCTTTTTTGTGGTCTTCTTTTTTGCAGCCATGGCTTTGTGCATTTTTATTTGACGCAGTGTTGCGTGCTTCTCTTCGGGAGTCATGACTCCCACTGAGATCATAAGTAGAATAGCCTGACTTAGGCTTCCACCGAAAGCATTTTGTACCAGATCTTTTAATCGAGGTGCTAAAACCGTATCTCGATCGAAACGAGGTTCATAGATATGAGCGCGTCCTTCCTTGACTCTGGAGACAAGATTCTTGCGCTCTAAGTTGCGCATTACCGCGAGAGTAGTTGTGTAGATTTGCGCGGAATCATGATACATTAATTCATGTACGAAAGAAACCGTACTTGGACCCTCTTGCCAAAGGATACCAAGAGCGTGAAGTTCTTGCGCTGAAGGTTCAATGTAGTCAGGCACGATTTTAACGAATGATTGAGTAACGCTGTTTGCCTGAGTGGAAGAAAAAAACAAGGTTAAACTTTCTTAAATAAATCAGCTCAGCCCCTTATTCTTTAGGCATTTATTCTACTGAGGTATCACTTATTGTGACGAGGGAGAATCTTTTGGAGTGTTGCTCTCTGAGCTAAGAGTATCGAGTCTCTCCTTAAGTACGGGATCTTTCAGATGTCCATTAAAGAGTACTGTTCCTTCTTGAGAGAGTAAAACAACAGTGGGGAAGTTCTGAATTCGAAAGAGAGAAACGAGTGAGTCTTTTTCATTGTCGATGATCCAGTGGCCTGGGAATCGTGTTTTTCTTTCTTTAAGAAAGAGATTGGCTTCGTTGATCGATTCCTCGACTCCATTTAAGAGCACGAATGTAGAGGGGATTTTTTTTGTCATGAGAGCCTTCGAAAGTAGAGAATACTCTTCCATGGCCTCTAATGACTGTTCAATCCAAGGTGACCAGAAATAGAGAAGGATCGCTTTGGAGTCTCCAAGATGTTGTTTGAGAGTTGTTTGATCCGACGGAGCGGTCTGGTCTTTAAAAAGAATCGAGAGGTCGAGTTTTAGATTTTTCATTGCGTTTTTTATACGCGTTTCCGTAATCAGCGGTTCAAAGAGAGCGGCTTGAGCAGGGCTCAACCAGAATGCTTCGGTGATATGTTTTTTAAATGCGTCTTCTTCGTTTCTTTCGAGGGATGCGAGTGCGAGAGTGTATTCGACGATGCTTTGAAAATCCTCAAGAGTTGCAAAAATCGTACTGTCATTGGCATTAAAATTAGGAAGTTGTTTTTGGAGCATTGGGGCAAAGGCGGCGAGTGAGGATTGCTTTCCCTCGTCAACTAAGAAGAGGAAGCGAGCTTCAAGTAGAGTTTGTTGACTGAGGCCAAACTGGACACCTTGTTGGTACGCTAACTCAAAGCTCTCCTTGTCTCGTGTTTCCATGAGTTGATTGATGAGTTGTTCTTTTGTTTTCCGAGTCGAGTCTTGCGCGGGTAATAGGCTCAAGGTGGAGGCGAAGATAAGGAGGTATTTTTTGATCATGACAAAAAAGAAGCGGGCTGAATCAAGGCAGCCCGCTTTTAAAGGATTGAGGGGTTTAAAGCAAAGTGGTTTGCTATCTTGCTGGAATCACGAGTGTTTTTCCTTCGCGGATATTGGTGCTCGTCAATCCATTGGCTTGCTGAATGGCCTCAACGGTCACGCCATACCGACGTGAAATTCCCCAGAGAGTGTCACCCTTTTGGATCATATGTTGTCCCCCTGTTGCAGCGGGCTCAGGAGACGGTGCAGGAAGAGGAGGGAGGTTATAGTCTCCACTACCTGGTTCAATCGGGTCAATGGCCTGATAAGGAGCAGTGTCGGTTGGATATCCGTCGACGCCAGGAGGCACGCCATAAGGATTTGCGGCAGGCGCTGAGCCAGTGAAAGACGGAAGCTTAAAATTTGAGCAGGAAGGAAGGAGGGCGACAGAAGCGAGCAAGATCACATTTGCTTTCATATCATGAGGTTAGCAATTTCATTTGGAAATGCGAAGTAATTTTTTACTCTCGTTTTTGAGATGCTTCTTCGTCTTTGAGGGGCTTGATTGGAAAAGAGGGCCTTTGAAAGGTGGATTTTGTTGCTCATGAGTCTCGCGCTCCATTGACGTGAATGTCTTTTGGAGGCTCTTAAGCTCGATGACGGGCTTGTGATTGCGTATGAGAGTCGCTAGATTTCTGAGAGTCATATGGAGATCTGGAAAGCGATTATTGTTGGTTTAGTGCAGGGATTGGCAGAATTCTTACCAATTTCTTCGTCAGGCCACATTGTTCTTACCCAGTATTTGTTGGGAATTCGCGAGGTGGGTGTCGATCATCAACAAGACCTTTCTTTTGAGATTATTCTCCATTTGGGAACGCTCGTGAGCGTGTTAATTTTCTTTCGCAGGCGTCTTTGGAGCCTCACTCAATCTCTCTATAAAAGCGAGCTGCTTGAAGAGCGAAAGATGATCTTGTGGCTCGGGGTTGCCACCCTGCCTGCCGTCGTAGCAACTCTCTTGTTTAAGGGGTTCTTCGATACGGTTCCTGGACGCCCCGTCTTAGTTTCTGCCTTTCTCTTTGTAACGGGAGTGATTCTCTTTGTCCCCAGATTGATCAAAGGCCGTCTCGAAAAAATTGGAATACGCAGCTCTCTGATTATGGGAATCGGGCAGGCTTTTGCCATCCTTCCTGGAGTGTCTCGATCCGGAGCAACGATCGCTTCCGGTATCGCGAGCGGAGTGAAGGCGGAAAAGGCCGCAGAGTTTTCGTTTTTGATGTCAATCCCTGCAATTATGGGGGGATTTGTGATGACAATGAAGGATCAAATTGAGAAAACTGGCTCTGTTGAGGGAGCCTTGCAGTCTTGTTTTAATCCCGCCTATCTTGCTGGGGCACTCTCGGCGGGGCTGATTGGGCTCTTTGCGATCTATTTGGTGATGGGAGCTGTAAAACGGGGGAAGTTGGAGTATTTCTCTTACTATTGCTTCGTGGCGGGAGCTGCAGGAGTTTTCTATTTTTCTTAGTGGTCAGGAATCCGAAACTCTATTGGAAGTAGCCTCGCTGTTTCTCACTAATTGGCATGCCAAGCTTTTCCATCGCCGCGAGCATATCTTCCCACACTTTTCGTTTTTCACCGACTCCTTCATCTTGGCGCAGGAGGTAGGAGGGGTGGTAAGTGACTCGAAGGGGGATTCCTTGGAACTGATGCCATGCTTCGCGCAGGCTTCCAACGGGCTTGCTCTGTTGAAGAAGCCCTTCGGCGGCGCTTCCTCCGAGAGCGATGATGACTTTCGGTTTTACAATATCGATCTCGGCCTGAAGAAATGGCAGCAAGCAAGCCAGCTCTTCGGCTGAAGGCTTTCGGTTGTTGGTTGTTTGGTTCTTTGTCGCGGGGCGATACTTACAAACATTAGAAATGTAGACCTGTGATCGATCTAACCCCATGGCTTTGAGGATTTGATTGAGCTTGTTACCTGCTGGTCCGACAAAGGGCTCACCTTGCTTTTCTTCCTGATATCCAGGAGCTTCTCCGACCAACATGAGTTCTGCGCGAGGATTTCCGCAGGAAAAAACGAGAGTATCTCTCAGGGTTCCCAGATCTCGAGCTGGTTGCCATTTGCGAGCGATGAGCTCAAGAGAAGCGAGTTTCTCTTCTGGGCTCTCACCGGTTGGGGTGATTGCGAGTGGTTGTGGTGCCGCATCGGGAGTCTGTGGTATGGATGGAGTTGGTGAAATCCGCTGAGATGGAGACTTTCGTGCGCTTCCCCGGGTGTAGAGCTCTCTGAGGACAGAGCGGGCGTCATCGTCGACTTCAATATGGGTGATTCCTTGACGTGTGAGCTGATCTAAATAATCGAGCAGGGTAGGAGGATTCACGGGGAGAAAGAACCATAATAGGGCTCTGATGGCCAGATCTCATCGAGCAAAAAGACCTAAGAAAGGGTGGGAAATCTAAAGAAACCTCTTGACCCGGGCGCAGAAGTCCCTATCTCTCCCGCCCACCAAGTTTTTTGACCTATGGCAAGAGTATGCAGCATCCGCGGTTCCAAAGTTCGTGTAGGACGTAAAATCCACCGTTCAGGTTTGGCTAAGAAGAAGGGCGGTATTGGTCGTCACGTTACCAAGACAGTGAAGCGTAAAGTTTCACCGAATCTACACACAAAGCGTGTCTGGGTTCCCGAGCTCAACAAATATGTTCGCGTGAAGGCAACCGCTAAGGCCTTCAAGACCATCAATAAGAATGGTGCTTACCAGACTCTTAAGAAAGCTGGGCTTATCTAGGTCATCTTAATTTCTATCGTTTTTTCAAAAAGCAGGCCATATGGCCTGCTTTTTTGTTCTCTAGGAAGCGATGCGCTGGATTGGATAAAGATCAAGCTGTGGATCGAGTGAGAGGATGGGGATATTCCGGTCAATGGCTTGAGCAACCAGAAGCCGATCCGTGATGTCCTCATGATAGCGCGGAAGCGATGCCGCTCTCCTCATTGTGTCCCATTCAATGGGGAGGAGTTCAAATCCAGTATCCAGAAGGAGCAGAGGAAAGTCAGCCCGCTGAGCCTGCGCAAAGTTTAAGAGTCCTAGAGACTGTTTATTGGCGATCTCCCAGAGAGTTGCCATCGAAATGAGGGAGCGTCTCTCTCGGTCCTCGATGAGTTGGGTGAGGCTTAGAGGAAGAGCGGGATCATTTTGTAGGAACAGCAGCAGAACTCGGGTGTCGAGCAGCTGTTCAATCATTGATGGCGAGGTTTTGGTGGAGATTCATCGACGTAGCGGCTGTCGTCTACAGAAGGTTGATCGAAATCGGGAGAAATAAAGAATTCATCGGTGGCCATACTCCCACGGCAAGGCGGGGTTGAGGAGGGCGGTCTCAATTCGGCGACGACCTGACCATGCTTTGTTAGAGAGATGGGATCCCCTGATTCAATCAAAGCAGAAACTAAGGCAGAGAGTTTTGACTTTGCTTCATAGAGACCAACTTCTTTCATAAAGACTAGACTAGTCAGACCATAATTGAGGCATCAAGAGTGAAATTCAGTTTTTTTCCGTTTTTTCGAAGAGAAACGTCTTCTTGGAGATCCTTTTGGATGGATTTGGAGAAATTCAGTTCCGGGTTCAATGGAGAAGAAGCCTCTTTGAATCTCAGACGCCTCGAGCTGCTCTTTGTTAAGAGGGGTTCCTCGAAAAGGTTTCGATGCACCAGTGTTCTAAAAAGAATCTTTTTTCTTTGGTGAAGATTGTCTCTGAAGTGCCAATGAAAGGACGAAGAGAAGTCGACATTTGTAGTGTGACGAAGAGAAATATTCCGACCCAGATCCGGAGAGGGCCTTTGTTGCTAGTCCCTGATTGAAGAATCATTTTGCGAAGAAACCCTGCTCCAAATCCAAGTGAAATCAACCATCCGAGGATCACTAAAAACCCAAAGAAAGGGGCTGATTCCGTTGATTGTGAAAAGACCCATAACACCGGAGTAAATCCAAGAAGAAGTGCTGAAATCAGTGCGAGAGTTCCTGCGAGGCCGAGCGCAAGCTGGTCGAATTTGAGGCTCGTTCCGCTTAGAGCTGCAAAAATGTAGAGACTGGGTAGGCAAATCACCGCACTCAGGGCAATGCCTAAAACGCTCTTGAGAGGAGTTGACCAGAGCTGAGTCCCCCAAGAGAAGCTTCCCATCGTTGCGCCAAAGACGCTAAATCCAACGATGGTCAAAAGAGCGAGCTTTGTTCCAAGCGCCCGTTGGTTTTTTTTCTGAAAAATGGTCTCGATGAGGTCTGCTGGGGACTTAAGTAAGGCTTCAAAAATCGAAGAAACTGAGGCGTTGGACTTGAGTGCGGTTGGATGGGCTTCGAGGGTTTCTTGAGTTGTTGGATTGGTCATGGTTTCGCTGATTGTTGGTTGTTTTTTTGTAGGGTAAAAAGGCGGATGACGGGTGTGTGGAGCCAAAAGAGAATCGTCATGGCAATTAAGAGAACGGGGATCTGGTAGCCTTGAAAAATCTGCTCAAGTGATCTCCAGACCACCTCGTAAAAAGTTCCGTCAAAAGGGTGATCTCTTAAAAAAGCGACCTCGATGGATGGGGTGCCATAAAAGGGTCTTAGGATCCAAGAAAGTTGGGCTCCAACAAAGGCGTTTCCCAAAAGCCATGAGAAGAGGGTTAAAGCAGCCACGCGACGATTTGGAACCGTTGCAATTAAGATTTTGGCAAGGTGGAGATTGGCAAGGATCCCCGCAAAGGCGATGAGGAAAGTGTGCCCGATGAGAAAATAGGTGTGAGCTGTAGAAGCATTGATGTCGCCGGAGGAGGGAGCACTGGTGGTGAGGAAATAGGTGACGGGAGTCAGAGAGGCCAGAACAACGGCTGCAATGGAAAAGCTGAGTAACTGAGCGGCGAGTGATTGTCGAAATCCCAGACCGCTTCCTAAAACAGCACCAAGCATGCCGTTGAGTAAACCATTACAAAGGATCGTTAAAAAAATGAGTCCTGGCATTTTGAGCGAAACAAAGACACCCATGAGAGGACTTCTCCACAGCCCGACGGTGAGGCCATAGACTCCAAAACCTAAGAGGATGGTCAGGAGGCAAAGTTTGATTCGAGCCCGCTCAGGTGTGTGCAGCCAACTTGCAAGATCACCTGATGCTCCCCTCAGCAGTGGTGATAATTGCTGGAGCATGAGGAGTTTCGCGTTAAAAAATCACTTGGGAAAAAGGTGTCCGCGAGGAACTTGTGTTTTAGCAGTAAGGGTCTGGATGCGAAACCTTTCGCTGGTGGGAGAGAGGGCAGACGGGATTTCATTGCAAGATCATCTATTTCGAAGACTTGCAAAATCTTCACGACCTTGATGAAGAATCCGTGCGCGTTGTGTGAAAAATCGAAGAAATCTTCTCGATGGTGAGGGAGCGATACCACCTCTGCACCTGTGGAGAGAGGCTCCACGACGACACTCAAGAAATCCCCGTGAAATGCAGGGAGTCTAAGCCAGGGCTTATTGAATCGGAAAAGAAAGAGAGATTTCCTTTCCGTTACGCAACACTTTGGCCTTAAGAAGAGCTGGCTTGAAGTCGTTGTCTTTGAGTAGCAGCGCAAAGAGCTTGGATTCACTAAGACGTTGATCATAGGAGCCAATTTGCACGATCAGGTCACCTTTTCTAAAGCCCTGTCGTTTGGCCGCAGCATGCTTTGCGTATTGGCCCACATGTTCTGCCCGAAGGGCAAGTTGTGTGAGTGAAAGGCCATTTTGCTTTCGTTCTTGGTCGGTAAGGTCTTGGAGTTTCATGCCACCTCCAATCCATGCTCTCATGGGCCAAGTCCCAACTCGTCGAGAAATGTCAGCCTCAAGACGCCAGTTTTCTGGCAGAGTGAGCATCGTATGAATTCGTTGCCCTTTTCTTTCGATGATGAGATCTAAACGAGATGAGCTCAGGTGATGAAGGAGCCACGATAGATCGGCTGACGAGATGAGGGGACTTTGATTTGCAAAGAGGATCTCGTCTCCAGTCTGGAGTCCTGCTTGATCTGCAGGAGAACCTTCGATGACCGAGCTGATTTGAGCTTGGTGTGTGAGAGTGAGGTTGATGCCAATCGCCTTTGGTTCGGGGAATGG
>JALRJZ010000070.1 GCA_023261045.1 Akkermansiaceae bacterium | reverse complement strand
AGCAATAATTCTACAGCAAACAATCCGTGTTTCATCCGCCCTGCAGCATTGATTCGTGGTGCCATACCAAAGACCACATCCGAGATAAGTTGTCCGCTTGTTTTATCCCGCATAAGGGCTTTTAGCCCGGGTCTGGGAGCTGCATTGAGTTGTTGAAGCCCCAAAAAAGCTAAGGTGCGGTTCTCGTCTGTAATGGGAACAATATCGGCGGCAATAGCAACGGCAACAAAATCTAAATAGGGAATTAATGCATCTAGTTCACCTCCTTGTTTATGCACAATTCCTTGCATGAGTTTAAACCCAACCCCGCAACCACATAATTCTTTGTAAGGATAAGCACAATCACTGCGTTTTGGGTCTAAAACAGCCAATGCCTTGGGAAGTTTTTCGCCTGGAGTATGGTGGTCACAAATGATGATATCAATTCCTAGCGATGCTCGGCCAATCGGGCAAGAGGTGGTCGCTCTGGGGGCAGTAGATACTGCGCTACCCTCCATCGCCGAGCCCCAGACTTTAGTGGTGAAGGCATGGATTGATGTGCCCATGAGTGGAATGCATGAGATTCACGTAGGTTATGGGCCCAGCTCTCATGCGGTGGTGTCTCTCGAGGGCAAAGAGGTCTATCGCAAAGACATCGGATCTCAAGTAGCGGTGACTCCGGTTTTTTTGGAAAAGGGGAGGCGTTATCCGATCCAGATTCGCTACTTGTTGGGCGGTTCAGCGGCCTTTTGGCTAAAGCATATTGAGCTCCAGGGGCAAGGAGATCTTGTTTCGTTGAACAAGGAAGGGAAGTATCCTTGGTTTGCCGATCACCAAGGTCAGTGGACAACTCGGAATGATGTCACCTACTGGGAGACTCGAATTTCCAAAGAACAAGGGGGGAGTGGTGGCCCGTTGACAGTCACATCCAACGGAAAGTTTATTGGCCCAGAAGTGCCCTTTGGATATGTCATGGGAACCTATCATGAGGAGCCGGTCTTGTTGATAGAATCCTCAATGGGAAACCGATCGTTGAGTTTTGATTTTCGCCCCCCTTCGAGTGGTAAGACTCCGGAAGAAAAAGCCAATGAGTTTTGCGGCTTGGAGTATGACCTCATGGTGAAAGGAGTGCGTGATACTTTACAGAAGATCGATCAAATTGTCCCAAACTACGCGGGACAAGGCTATGAAATGGCAGGCTTTGTTTGGTTTCAAGGGCACAAGGACAAAGATGTTCCGAAAGCTGACTACGAAAGGCATCTTGTGAATCTCATCAATGACCTTCGCAAAGAATTCGAATCACCCAAAATGCCAGCTGTCGTAGCGACGGTCGGATTTGGAGGGATGGAAATGGAGCCAGGACATTTGATGACTTGGCAGGCCCAGATGGCCGTGAGTGACTCTCAACAGTATCCGGAGTTTCGGGGAAATGTTGCGAGTGTTGATACGCGGCCATTTTGGCGTTCGCGAGGATTGTCTCCCACCAATACGGGATATCATTACAACCATAATGCGGAAACCTACATTTTAACTGGCGACGCCCTAGGACGGGCGATGGTCCGCTTACAAGGGGGAAAGGTCGAGCCGCTTAGGGTCAAAGCTCGACCGACACCGCACCCAAATGTGGCCTGGATTTTTTCTGATGAGGTGACCGGGCGTTTTAATAAAAGAGGTCCCCATTACCCCCCTGATTATTATCGTGAAATGGGAGGAGCATTAAAGCCCATGATCCTTGATGAAATGGTGCCTGAGTTTCTGGAGACTGCACTTGGAAATCAGCGAGGCTCATTGGCCGAGATTGTTGCAGCTCGGCGTCCTTCTAAGATGCCAAGCGATCTGCGTGGAGATCTTGATACTCTCATCGACTATTACGATATGGCGGGAGTCGATGACTATCAGTGGCAGCCATTTGGTAACCTTCGTAAAGCCAAGTGGTCCTACTATAGCTTTAACCCACCAGAAACTCAGGCACGGGAGAAAAGTGATCGATATCGTGAAATCACCTTTCCCGCTGGCATGGAACAGTGGTTTTCCCCGGATTTTCAGCCAGCCAAAGCAGGTTGGAAGATCGGCCAAGCACCGTTTGGTCGGATGGGTGAGAAACCTGATCGTCGGCGCCCTAGCTGCAACGGATCTCATTGTGGCTGTTGTGAATTGCCAGCAACCTTCTGGGAAAACGAAGTGCTTCTTATGAGTCAAAAGTTTGTGCTTCCTGCGGTCAAAAAAGGCCACGCTTATCGCCTCATTCTTGGTGGAGCAGGTTGCGACCGATCGGGCGAGGGATTTGCCGTGTATCTCAACGGGAAGCTTGTTGCTCAGGCGAATGGTGGATTCTATCGTTATTCGGGTATTCGAGGAGGCTACCTATACGACGAGATTCTCAAGGAACTAGATGGTGGCGAGGTCACTATTTCTGTCATCAATTTTCTCCGGTATACCCATTTCCGAAATGTCACTCATTACCACGGGCCTCATCCAGATTTTCAGGGCCAGCAAGTCCCTCCAAATGGGCACGTGGATCTGTGGATGGAAGAGGTCAAGTTGCCGCCGGAGCTACAAAAGATATCGATCGATCGGCAAGATTGAGTCTTAATCAATCGGAGAATCTCGCTCAAGGCTCTTGGTCCTTTTCATCAACGAGGCTGCGGAGAGAGAGCGAACCCATCTTTCAAAACAAGATTTTGAATCTTTTTAACAAGATCCGGGTGTCTCGCTGCAAGGTTTTGTTCCTCTCCAAGATCGTTCGATAGATCGTAGAGGCGCCAATCATGAGAAGATGTTGGGTCGCTCTTCTTTTTACGATATTTCACAAGTTTCCAGTTTTGATAACGAAGACCCACGGAGGTTTCTCCCTCGCGGCTTGTCCAGTAGAGATACTCGTGTTTTTGCTGTTGTGAATCTTTCCCAAGAAGAGTTGGCAAATAAGAAATGCCATCAATTCCTCGAGGGGTCTGAGCGCCGGCGACAGCGCAGGCGGTTGGCAGGAAATCCCAGAAGGCGCTTGGATGGTTGGTTACAGATCCCGCTTTGATCTTCCCGGGCCACCGAGCGATCAGAGGAACTCGAATTCCGCCGTCATGCATGGAGCGTTTATGTCCCTTCAAGGGGCCATTGGAGTCGAAAAACTCATGCTGATGAGCGCCCTCGTTGTGTGGGCCGTTGTCAGAGGTGAAAATCACCAAGGTGTCTTGATCGAGATTGAGATCTTTGAGTAATTGGAAAAGCTTCCCCATGTCTTCGTCCATCGTAGTGATCATGGAGGCAAAGCCTTTTTCTGGTTGAGGCCATTTTTTATCTCTGTAAATCCCGTAGTCAGGAACTTCCTGACCATCCCCTTGAAAGCGCCCGGCTTCATTGTTGGCGTGAGGGATCGTCAAGTGCATGTGGAGTAAAAACGGATTGTCTTTGTTCTGACGAATAAAGCGAAAGGCGCGATCAATGAGAAGGTGGTGTGAATAGGTGACTTTCTTTTCAGAGACTCGACCCTGAGCCTTGGGATCTTGACTCACAAGATTCCCAGGAAGGGTGATTTGAGTTTTGTTTTCCCAGAGAAAAGGGGGGTAGTAATTGTGTGCGTTTGATTGGTTCATGTAGCCAAACCAATAATCAAAGCCATTGTTATTGGGGTGGCCTGGAAGATGAATCTCAGCAGGTTGATTCACATTTCCCAGAGCCCATTTTCCAACCCCACCGGTGACATACCCTGCCGCCTTGAGTAGTTTGGCGACGGTTTGTTCTTTGCCCGTCAGGCTGGCTGGCAAGTTGCCATCAATTTGTGTTGTTCCGACATGTTGTCCTAGCCAGAGGACAAGGCGTGAAGGCCGGCAGACGGTGTGGCCCGCGTAATGATCGGTGAAGCGGAGTCCTTGTTGGGCCATTCGATCGAGATTTGGAGTCTGAAGCTTTTTCTGACCATAACATCCAAGATCTCCGTATCCAAGGTCGTCAGCCATGACATAGATAATATTCGGCTTTCGCCCATGCGCGGTGCTCAGGAGAAAAAAAAGCAACAGGCAGGTGAAAAAGTGAGGCATAGAAATGGGATAACTCTTGTTTGAGTTCGGTGCAAGTCAAGGCATCCGAAGCTCAGCTGGATCTGAGGTCAAACCGACTGATGACCAAAGCAGCATCGAATAAAAAAATATCAAGCCGCGAAGATTAATGATCGATTGGGTTCATCAAGGGTGATAACACTCTGTAAGCTTGTAGTTTTTTACGTATGTTCCATTCGACGAAACATCTTTTCTTTTGGTTGTCAGGAGCTGGAGCAGAAGCTCTGGAAAAGTGTCCCAATTGGGAGCAAAGAAAGTATGTTGCTTTTGGTGCGACAGTCTTAGTCCCGTGTGCCTTTGCCTTCATTGCTTGTGCTTATGCTTTATCCACGATTACTGAGAATAATTGGGTGATTTTCCCGGTCGCTTTTGTTTGGTCATTTATTATCTTAACTATCGACCGGGCATTACTTGCCGGTTACCGCCCGTTTCTTTCATGGACGAGGAAGTTGTCTCAGTTTTCGTTGCGACTCTGTGTGGCGATTTTGATGGGTCTGACCATCGCCCACCCCCTAGTGTTGCTCCTCTTTCGGGACACCATCAGTTCGGTTATTGAGCAAGATCGAGCCGCCGAGATCGAGCAAGTGCGAACTGAATTTGGGGTGACCAAAGATGCGGTAAGAGCGGAAATCAATCGACTTGACCAAGCGGTGTCCAATCAGCGCGATAAGTGGAATGAGAGTTTTCAAGCACGCTTCATTATTCAAGATCCAAACGATGCAGAGGATGCAATTCCAGGTTTAACTCCGGAACAGCAAAAGGAATTTGACGAGTCTGTCGCTGAGGCAATTTCTCCCTTTAAAGAGCGTTTGGATATTGTCCAAGAGCAGTTTGACGAACTCTCACCTCAATATGCAAAAATCCAAACGGAGCTGTCTTATTGGCAAGCTGAGTTTGAGCGTGAGCTCAACGGGCAACGCTCTGGACTCGTTGGAGAAGGTCCGCGGGCCCGATCAATTCGATCTGATCAACTAGTTCCACGTCGCTCTGAAGCGCAACGTCTCGGAGGGCTTCTTGAGCATTTGAGTGCCGAAAAAGCCATGCTGCAAACTCAGATTCGAACTGCCGAAGCTGGCGCGATTGAAGCCTTTGAAGCCCGCCTCTCAGAAATTGAAGCGGCGAATCGTGCAGAGGAAGAACGAGTGATGGCGTTGAAGCGCCAGGTTGAGGAGGATCAAGCAGAAGCCTTTGTGGCTCAGCAAAATGCGCTTCGCGAGACGATCAAACAGCAGATTGACTCTCTGCTCGCCGAGCAAGATCTTGCAAAACAGGAGCTCGCCGCTGTGGGTATTGAGGAGAGGTCTCGTTTGACGGAGCTAAAAAACGAGCCTCGTCGCGATGTGTTAACACAAACTCTTGCGCTACATTTCTTGTTCGAAGCAGGTGCTGAGGGGGGCGAGTTTGCTTTTTATACCTACGTGATTTTGACGGCCCTCTTTATGCTGGTTGATACGATTCCTTTGGTCGTCAAGTTTTTCACCAAGCCAGGTCCTTATGACACCCTTGTTGACCAGGATGAAATTGTTTTTGATACGCAACACAACGAGTTCAAGACAAGTCACGGTCGCTTCAAAGGGGCCATGCCTGATGGCAATCCCATCGTTGTCTCGCGTAATAAGATTTTAGAAAATGCTTTAGTCGATGGCGTAGAACATTCTCAAGCTGCCCGGCAATTCTTAGATTCATTAATTGCGATGGAACATTCCTTTGCGGAGCAGATGCGTTTAGAAGAAGAAGCTCATGCCCAGTCGGGTCCTGAGAAGCTCGCCATGATTGAAAAAATGAAAGCGAGTTTTTACGAAGACCTTCATCACAGAATGGAAGACTTCTTTAAAAAGGAAGCGGCTCAAGGCTCGTGATTCTTTGAGCTTATTGCGCCTCGAATCACTCCTAAAGCAGAGAATCTAGGATCAGGTTCGTTGATTCAATAATGCGTTGATCACGAGGTCTCAAGTCAGGATTGAATTGCTGACCGGTTAAGTGCTGGAGACCTTGAATGTAGCGAACGGCAATTTCGTTAGCTTGTTGTGCCGTAAACTGTTGGTTTTTTTCGGTGACCATCCCCCGCGCAAACTCTTTTGAAAACGAGATAGGCTCTCCATCTCGAGTCATTAAGCTGCCGTCTTCATGGCAGGCCCAGAATCGAGAAGAATCCATCGTATAGAGTTCATCGGCGACAACGATTTGCCCTTCTGAATTGATTCCATGTTCGGTTTTGGTATCGACAAGAATCATCCCACGTTCGGAGAGGTGTTGCGAAACCATGCCAAAGGCCATGAGCGATGAGTTGCGAATTTGTTGATATTGGGCGGTCGTGCAAATCCCTTGGGCAACTAAGTCATCAGCGTTGATCGTGCGGTCAACCGCCTCTTTGGTGCTTGGAGTGTCCATTAAGTAGGGAAGTCTTCCATTGGGAGAGAGCTCCTCGAGAGCCAAATGGTGTCCGGCGTAGTGAAGGGATGTTTGACCTGCCTCTTTCGCTTGGAGCCAATGCTGGTAGAGCGAGGTCGAAGTCGAACTTTTGGCCATGTAGAGACGCAAAACGTTTTCTAACTGAACGAGTTTGAGGTTTTCAGCGGGAATGACAGTTGAGCTGGGCGAGAGGCCCTCGACTTCAAATTGCGAGGAGCCGAGGATCGGCTTCACAAGTTGAAGCATGTAGTCGTGGTTGAATGCGAGAACTTGGTCTTTAAAGGGAATGGTGCCCCGATTGACATCATGAGTCGAAATGCGGTGATTTCGAAACATGAGTCGAATGGTTTTTCCACTCGCCGTTTTGAGTGAATCTCCAAAAACAGAGTCCGACACTTTTCCTTCTAAAACTCGACATCCCTCGAGTCTTGGAAGCTCGCCATCATCAATCAATTGCTTGATTGATCTACCTTCGTTTACGGCTGCTCCGTGAGTAGCCACCAAATTGCGAATTTCCTGTTCGTCGAGCATGAGCGGGTGTCTGCCTTCATTGCTACTACCAGAAGTGAAGAGAGGGGAGTCGAAATTTTCGAACAGAGACGAAAACTTAAATCGGGCGGGGGTTTTTAGGGCCTCTGGAAGTCTCAGCGGATGCTTTGGAGCAACAAAAAAAGAGTGGAATTGGCGCCGAATTAAAGGTGGGTGAGATGAGTTGCCAAACGGTCAGAGCTTTGTTTTTGAAAGTCGGCGAAGGTCGTTTCAGTATTATTTGGACCCTTTTCGTCAAATTGGGTATAAACCTCCCGGCCAAAATTTTTGCTATGGTGACTCGTCGAAAATCACTCCAACTCCTTGCCTCCGGTCTAGGATCCTCCCTTGGGGGATCACTTTGTCCAAGTTTGAGTCATGGGAGAGACATGGGGCTTGGTAGGTATTCTGGTGGTCCGAGACGGGTCATTTTTTTCATGCAGAATCAGGGATTTGACCCTGCGACTTGTATTCCCCGGTCGATGAACCATAGCGGTTCGCTTGCGAAGGTGAAACTTCCGGAGCCCATTGCGCCGCTCGAACCTTTTAAGGAAAAGCTGCATATCATTAATGGTCTCCACGGCTTACATACGAGTCCGGCACACAGTGCTTTTTTGGGGCTCTGGGTGGATATCGTGGTAGCGACGGGGTTCCACCAAGTGGCCCCACCATTGATTATCAGTTAAGTAAGTCGCTCCCGGAGACTCTCCTTCCCCACTTGTGTATCGGGATGGACTCCTTGGAAAACATGCGAGCGAAACCAACCGTCGCCAACCTCTCAGCTCGCGGAGCCGGACGGCCGATTTTCATGCATTCGAATCCCAACCATCTATATCAGATGATTTATGGAGCAATCTCTACTGGAGAAATTCGGAGTGAGCATGAAGCAAGGTCCAGCATGCTCGACCGGATCGAGGCAATGGCTGCCTCAAAAGCTAAGATGCTTCCTCAAGCAGACGCGTCACGTTATGGGGAATTCGTCCAGGGTTTTGATGATATTAACGGTTTGCGTGAGCGCCTAGATGGTGTCGCCGATCATCTTCGACGTTTTGCTCCAAGCGTGGACGAAGGCTATAGCCGACCTGAGTTTGAAACTGATTGGCATGACCGGCTCCTTGACCTTGGAGTCTCCGCCTTGAAGGCAGGAATCACAAATGTGCTCACGGTTGGATCAGGTCGAGGAGAGATTTTTGGCTCATGGAAGGGCTTAGGAATTGACCAGCAGGGTCATAATCTTGGACACATGAAGCAACCTGACAACCCGATTTGGATTAAGATTCGTCAGTATAATTGCCGGATGTTAGTGAAGCTCATCGAGCAATTAGAAAGTGTGCCAGAAGGAAGTGGAACCATGATGGATCACACGCTCATCGTCTACACGAGTAACAATGCGGACAAGCAACATACCAACGGAGCAAATTGGCCGGTGATGCTTCTCGGCGACTGCGGTGGCGCCTATCGGACTGGTTGTTTTTCTCAAATCGAAGGACGTCGCCCGATCAATGCTCTCTACACCTCAATCTTGAGAACAGCAGGAGTGGAAGTAGACCGATTTAATATGACCGAAAAAATGGCCGCGAAGTTTGATACAGGTCGTGGCCCTCTTCGTGAGATTCTAGCATGAGACTCGAGGGACTGCTGGCGCTGATTGCGCTCGTTTATCTCATGCCTGAGGCACTGGCTCAGAAGAGCTATATCCCTGGGCAGCCAGAAGGGTTGAGTTTTGAGAATTTTGGATCGGGTTTTCTCGATGCGTATTGTTTGGACTGCCATGATGACGCGACAGAAAAAGGCAATCTCTCTCTCGAGAACTTAGGACCTATTGATGAAGCAAATGCCGCGTTGTGGAAGTCGGTATGGACGCAAGTGGCGTTAAAGGAAATGCCCCCTAAAAAGAAAGAGCAACCAGGGGTGATTGAACGCATCCAATTTGAGGACTGGGTCCTTGCTGAATTACAAGCTTCAATGAAAGAGAAAGGTGGTTTTTTGGCGCACCTCGATCCGAGTAAGGCAAACTATGTCGACCATGATTTATTGTTTGGTGAACTACCCGAGGGGTTGGCTTTACTTCCAGCTTCGTCACCAGCGCGCATTTGGAGAGTGTCGCCACAGGAGCACATTACGCGTCTTAATGAATTAATTAATACCGAGCCTTCATTTAATCCGGACAAACCAGGTTTAAGGACACGGGGTGATGAGGTCCCAACAAACCACGGTGGGGAGCTGAAACTCTATTTTGGAACAGATCGTATTATCCGGCATCAGGGTGGGACAGTCGCCTATGCCACTGCTGTCAAAAGCATCCCAGTCGTCCTTGCATCAAGCCGTAAACATGGTTTTGAGAACTACGCGGATTTTCACACCGTCAACAGTGCTGAGGCGACCCAGATTCTGAGTAAGGCTGAGGATATTCTTCGTTATATGGCTTACGGTCCTCTCAGCTTAGCAAATCCCGAGCAAATTACGGACGATCCGAATACCTATCAGATGAAGGGTGATATTCGCGGCCTTCCGACTTCGTTGGTCTACAGCACTCAAGTGGTGAGGCCAATCACGCCGGTGTTTCATTTGATGGAACAGGACGTTTTTTCCGATGAGCAACTACGCGCCGCTGTCGACTTCCTTTTTGAAGCCCTCACCTTCCGGCCTCCCACAAAAGAGGAATCTTCAGATTACCTTGCCATTGTCAAAGAGACCATCGCTAAGGCAGGCAAAAAGGAAGGGGTTTTTATGGGGTTGTCCTCAATCTTCTTAAATCAAGACGCCTTGTTTCGTCCAGAGTTGGCGGAGGATGGTGACGTTGATGCACACGGACGAGTGATGCTCAAGGATTGGGAGCTTGGGCTCGCAGTGAATCATGCGCTTACTTATCTGCAACCGGATGATTTGCTCAAAGAGGCGATTGTTGAGGGAAGAATGAGAACCAAAGAAGATGTTAGCCGTGAGGTGACTCGAATGCTCAAAGACGACTCGATCCGTAAACCTCGAATTCTGAGGTTTTTTCGGGAATTCTTTGATCATGGTCTTGGTGGTTATATTTGTAAAGATACCAAAGCTCTGAGTGAAACGGGTGCCCCAGGGGGTAATGCTCATTATCGAGCGATGTTTGATGCGACTGCGAGCACGGATCGGATGATCGAGTTGGTCTTGCAGAAAGATCAAGAGGTGCTTCGAGAGCTTTTAACATCGAGAAATATTGTCGCAACGCGCGCGGACCGGGCCTATTATGGAAGAAAGCGCACGAGAGAAGAAATCAGGATCGCGCAACAAAAACTTAAAGAAGAAAACACACGTTCTCTTCAAGCTGCCGAGCAACGAGTCGTTGAGCTAGAAAGAGAAGTTTCCATGCTTCAAAAAGAGCAGAAGAATGCTCCAAAGGACCGCAAGGACTCAAAAAAATTGGCGCTTCGCCAAAAAGAATTATCGGACGCGAAGAGAAGGTTACAGTCTGTTAAAAAGAGTTCTTCACGAGGAGGTAATCTGACTGTTGCCGAAGCAAATCTTCAGGGGCAAAACATCTTTGCTCGAGTGAGTCGTAAATCTTTTGGAAACGGGAGTATGAGGCCAGAAAGGATTCTCGCCCAAGCGCCTCAAGGGGAACGAATGGGAGTGTTAACCCAGCCGTCTTGGTTGGTTTCTCACTCTGATGCAATGGATAACCATGCGATCCATCGTGGGCGATGGATCCGAGAGCGTTTGTTGGGAGGAGGTATCCCCGACGTTCCCATTACGGTTGATGCCATGCTTCCTGATGAGCCTGGGAAAACGCTCCGAGAGCGGATGCGGGTGACTCGTGAGACCTATTGTTGGACCTGCCATGAAAAAATGGACCCGCTTGGTCTTCCCTTTGAAATGTATAACCATGCAGGCATCTTTCGAACCTTCGAGTTCGATCAGCCTGTAGACACTTCCGGAGAAATTCTGAACTCAGGAGATCCCTCGCTAGATGGCCCGGTCGAGAATGCGTTAGAAATGATTGAGAAGCTTTCCCGTAGTGAGCGGGTAGAGCAGGTTTTTGTCAGACATGCATTTCGCTACTGGATGGGTCGCAACGAAACCCTCCACGATGCCCCTGTCCTCAAAGCGGCGCATCGAGCTTATCGGCAGAGTGGGGGCAGCATGAATGCTTTGATTGCATCGTTATTAACCTCAGATGCATTTCTTTACCGGCGTCGTCCGTAAATTAGTATGCTTTCAACCTGTTTAATAGCACCCAGGTTTGAGTAAAAAGAAAAACTGCGCTAGGCTCTATAAATCAGGACATATAGCCTACGAATGTTGGTTTGTTCGTCACGATTTGCTCAACGCTTTATCGACTACCCCACACTCATGATGAAAATAAAATGTTTAGTTCGCCTTAGCGCTTTTGTCTTAGCGTGGTTGAATTTCACCTCGTTAGCAGCCGCAAGCACAAGCTCTCGATTCCAAGCCATGATCGATGAGCTCAAAAAGGAGCTTACGCCCAAGGTATTGGAGGCAAAGAAAACTGGGAAGGCGGAGCAGCTCCTTCTAAGTGCGGAACTCGATGAGAAGTTAGCCCAATTCGTGGTTCTCTCTGAGGCGACTCCTGAAGGCCTTGCCTCATTTATCGAGAAAAATGAAGAGCACCTTGGCATCGTCGAGAGCCTCTTAGAAAATGGT
>JALRJZ010000006.1 GCA_023261045.1 Akkermansiaceae bacterium | reverse complement strand
TATGACGGGAATCCTACGAATGTTTTCCATCCAATCCGACCTGCGGCAGATGTTGTTCATGAAGTCATGGCCATGAAAGGGGGCTCTCTTCCGGGAAGTGGTGCTGTCATTATCGGTGAGAAGGGTAAGCTCTTTTCTCAGGATGATTACGGACGAGATTTCTTTGTGAAGCTCAATGATGAAAAGGGATATCGTCCTGCCAAGGACCATCCAGCTTGCCAGGGTGTCGCCGAGAGTATTCCTCGTTCTCCGGGTCATGAACAAGAGTGGTTTGATATGATGAATGGAGGAGCTCCTGCTTATTCCAATTTTGAAATCGCGGCGTATCTCAATGAAGTCATTCTTCTTGGTTGTATTGCTCAGCGCGTTGGTGAAGGAGAGCCGATTGATTGGGATGGCCCGAATATGAAATCACCAAATAACGCGAAGGCCACGGCCCTAGTGAAGCGAGATTATCGCGAGGGCTGGGCTCCAAAGATTTAGGATAAGTTGTATTTATTTTTGGATCAGAGAGGAGGGCCAGGTGGTCCTCCTCTTTCTTTGTGAAGTGGGCAAGTCATGACAATCTTGAGTGACTCGATGTTACGTAAGTTTCTTGAACCATTGATCGGTGGTTGGCAGAGATCGCTAGACCAGTTAGGTAAAGGGATGTGGCGTTTGCTATTGATCGGTTTTTTTTTGAGTTCTTGTGCGAGCCGCTCCGGGTATCGACAGGGCTTAGAAGCAAGTATTGAAAAGCACGGAGCCAACGTTTCTCTAGCGCATCTTGAGCTTGATGATCAGGGCGAACTTCTCAGTCGAGATCAATTAAAAGCGGTCACCGAACAGATTCAAAAAGAGTCACAAGAAGATCCAATCTTACTCGTGGTCTTTATTCATGGGTGGAACCGAAATGCCTCTTATCATGAAAGGACGGGAGGCAAGGATCTTGCTCACTTTAGAACTTGGTTAAGCGAGCTCAGTGAAAGGGATCCTGAGTATAGAACCATGGGAGTGATGGTCAGCTGGAGAGGTCGGAGCTTGAGCCCTTTTCCCATTGGAGTGGATTTTTTCCACCGTTACGCTGCAGCGAGGCGAATGGGTGGAGTCATTGGTGCGGAGGTGCTTCACGAAATTGGAGCAACCGCGAGAGCTTCGAACCAGAGAAGCCGCATCATGATGATGGGGCACTCGATGGGGGGTGCGATCTTGGAAAGTTGTTTTTCTGAAGCCATTGCATCGAAAGTCGCAGTCTCCCACGCTCAGCGGCGCCCTCTTTTGCGGACAGATTTTCCCGCTGATTTGCTCATTACCATTAATTCTGCAGAATCTGCAATCCATGCGCGCCAGTTGATTTCTACCTTTAAGAGGCGGGGGATTCGCGATGTTGAAGGGGGACCTCTGATTGTCTCTGTGACCAGTCAGGATGACTTGGCAACCGCTTTTGCTTATCCGATAGGAAATGCTCTGGGGCGCTATGTGCCGCCCTTTAATTGGTTTAATACGAGTGTATCAGGGGTCTACCGGAAAAAGAGTCAGCTCGATCAATTACAGGGCACTCAGGCCCAAGCGCATCGGACGACCGTTGGACATTTTACGCCTCTTTTTAGTCACCGGTATCGAGAAGGGCCTAGAGAGACACGAACTCTGAAAGAGATCTTGGAGGATAATAAGGCCGCGCAGGGGCCAGGGGGAGTGATCGTTGCTGGTGAAACTCGAACATTTTATTTTGAGCGGCCTCAAGAGCCGTTTTATAACGATTCACCTTATTGGATTATGCCAGTTCCGGGGGCCATTATGAAAGATCATCGAGATATCTGGAATCACAGCTTTTTGGGGATGGTCAGCGCGTTGATGTCGATCGTCGAATCTCCTTAGTGGGTGCCACTGATCTTATCCAAGCTAAGTTGCAGCAGTCCCTTATTTTTCCTGGCAGATTCTTGAAGTTCTTTGTTTCGGAGCAGTGAGGAGTAGTCCCCTCGTTCAATGGAAGAATTGAGTGCCTCATCCTGCGCAAGATCTTTGAGGATTTCTTCGGTGGGGGAGCCTTGCTCGCTAATGCCTAGCGATTCACCGCTTTTTTGGACAATGATGAGCTTGGCAAGGTTTTCACTCGCGGGGTCATTGATAAAATCTACCTGCTCATACCAACGCCCAAGATCACTCTGACTGATCCAGTTTTTGAGCTGGAGCAAGACGGGTTGTTTGCCCATTTGCTCAAGGGATCCCTCGAGGGATTCATGGAGATATTTGAGTTCGGCGATTGTCCCAGCAAATCGAATGCCATTGAGTAGAAGAGAGCTAATTAATGCACCCAAGAAGAGCCCGAGAAACGCTCCTTTGAGCCCGATCCCTTTGCGGGCTGAATTTTTTTCAGCGTCGTTCTTTCCTGAAAGCCACGAAAGAAGTTTTCGAAAGATCATCACCCCTATAATAAATGCGAGGATGCCAACTGCTCCCGGCATCCAGGCAGCAGGCTGCGCGACGATCATTTGGGAGATGAGAAAGCCATGGTTGTATCCCCAGATGCCTGCGACTGCTCCAAATCCGAGGGCAATGAGATTTAAAAAGAAGCGAATGAGTGCTTTAAGTAAACCCAGAAGGACGAAGAGAATTAGGATTCCGGCAATCAGGGTGTTGGGGGCAAAATTCTCCACGGCACAGAGAAATTGCCATGAGAAAACGAGCAATGAAAGTCTTGATCAAGGGAGAGCCGGTTTGAGTAAAGGATTTCCGTGTTTTGAATTGTCTTGCGACTTGCAGGTTTGGCGTAGGCTTTCAAACTCTCGGGATGAGGCAAATCGCTATTGGAGATATTCATGGTTGTCTGCGTTCGCTTCAGACAATGATGGATGTCTTGGAGCCGACGCAGACCGATCTGGTGGTGACTCTCGGTGATTATGTGGATCGAGGGCCAAACTCAAAGGGAGTCATCGATTATCTTTTAGAATTCCAACGAACTCACGCCAACTTTGTGGCTCTAATGGGCAATCATGAAATTCAAATGATCCGAGCTCTCGATACCGAGCAAGATCGGGAGCGTTTTTTGAGTGGCTTGTGTGGAGGTTGCGAGACGCTCAAATCATACGGAGGTTCGTTCGAAGATGTTCCTGAAGATCACTGGACATTTATCGAGAATCTGAAACTCTACCATGAATTAGACCATCACATTCTTGTGCATGCTGGTCTTGAGGCGCAGATCCCTCTGGATCAACAAGATCGCGAAACCTATTATTACCACCGGTTTTATAGTCAAGAAGCTCACCTCTCTGGGAAAACCGTCATTTGTGGTCATACCATTCAAGGAGATTTACCGACGAATTTAGGATATGCGGTTTGCCTAGATACTTGTGCCTACGGAGGAGGCTGGCTCAGTGCCCTTGATGTCGACACTGGTGAGCTCTGGCAGACCAATGAACAGGGTGAAATTCGAGAAAGGAATCTCGCTGATCTTTCCTAGTCTTCACAACCAGAGCAGAAAGCTCGGTGGCGAAGAAGGTGGTCACAAAGCACAAGGTTTGCCATGGCCTCCACCATTGGAACGGCTCGGGGCAAGACACAAGCGTCGTGGCGCCCACGGCCTTTTAATTCAGTCTCCTGCCTTTCTTTGGAAACGGTAGGTTGAGATGACATGATGGTTGCGGTGGGCTTGAAGGCCACGCGAAAACTGATCGCTTCGCCATTTGATATTCCTCCTTGGACTCCCCCGGATCGATTTGTTCTCGTGCGAACTCGTTGATCTTCCATATAAAAGTGATCGTTGTGTTCGGAGCCTTTCAAGAGGGTTCCTTCAAATCCTGAGCCGATCTCGAAGCCTTTGGTTGCGGGAAGAGAGAGCATCCCTTTTGCTAGATCGGCCTCAAGGCGATCAAAGACAGGTTCTCCTAGTCCCGGGGGACAACCACGGACAACGCATTCGATAATGCCGCCGACCGAGTTGCCTTCTGAACGAATGTTTTTGATCCGCTCGATCATGGTTTCTGCCACCCGCGGGTCTCCAGTGCGAACGATATTAGACTCGATGGTTTGAGCGCTGACTGTCAAAGGGTCGACGTTTGCTTGAATCTCTTGAATTGATTTGACCCAAGCGAGGGTCTCGAGTTGTGGGTAGAAGTGAGCTAGAACTTTTTTGGCAATGGCGGCTGCGGCTACTCGACCAATTGTTTCGCGAGCTGATGAGCGCCCTCCTCCCTGCCAATTACGAGTACCATACTTCGCATCGTAGGTGTAGTCAGCGTGAGATGGTCGGTATTTTTCAGCCATTTCGGAGTAAGCATCTGGGCGATGATCTTTGTTGCGGACGAGAATGGCAATTGGGGACCCAAGAGTCTTTCCTTCAAATGTGCCAGAGAGGATTTCACATTGGTCGGCCTCATTTCTCGGGGTGGTGACTTCCGATTGTCCGGGACGCCGCCGATCAAGCTCAACTTGGAGGTCAGCTTCGCTTAGTTCGATTAATGGCGGGCAGCCATCGATGACGACACCGACCCCCCCTCCGTGCGATTCTCCAAAGGTTGAAATGCGAAATAGTTGGCCGAGTTGGCTAGACATGGGTGAGACTTTAGCAGGGGATCTGGCGGGAGCAAGAGCTAGGGAGAGCGATCCAGACTTCTCCACAATTGCAATTCTGCTTGCTCGCCACGAGCGAGGCCTTGATTTTTGATGCCGAAGCAGAGCTCGACTTCAAAGAGCTTTTGTTCCAAGGCTTGTTTTATCAGGTCTTGCGCGCTGAGCGCTAACCTCCCACCACACTGACTGAGCTCAAAATGACAGGTTCCAATACCGTGATAAGCTCGGTAAACAACTTCCGTGCAAACGAGCCGCTCGGCTTGGCGAAAGTCGAAGACAAAATCGTAGAGTTTCCCCTCATGGCTCATGGCTCTTAAAAGAGCTTCTCGGAGATCTACCGTTGATAATCTGGGGCGCAGGACAACAAGGGCATCGACTGAGAGTGTTTCGGAAATGGGGCGAAATTTGACGCCGTCTTTTTTGGCTTCGATGACTGCAATCGTGGAGTCGAGACTCGGGATTCCTAGAGTTTCTCGTTGGCTTTGTGTTCCTAAGTACAGGGCGGCATGGGGCCAAAACCCGGGGAGAAAGAGGTTGCTCATCGCGTCGTCATGTCGCGTCACTAGGATATCTCCTGGTTGAAGTTTCTCGCTAATGATTTGTTGGATTTCAGGCGTGAGACGTTTCCCGGCTTTCCTTGGTTTGACCAGAGGCTGTTTCATTTCGGCGATTGCGCATCCGCTCAGACGAAATAAATGAAACATCACTTTCTCGTAGCCTGAACTTGATCGGCGAGTCAGCGAGTGAAGCCGGTAGCTGAGAATCCGTGACCAAATCGTTCTTTTTCTAGTTTCGAAATAGGGCTCTTCATGAAGTAGCCAAGGAATCATCGGATCTAAGGACGCTTCGTGAAGGGCGCGATGAATGTCTTCTCTACGTTGCTCATAGAATTTTTTCGCAATGCGGTAACGAAGCATCCATTGAGGAGAAGCGAGGTTTGCATAAACGCGAGTAAAGCTCTTGCGCGAGAGCCCGAAGCGCGGTTCTGCCTCATCAAGCTTCTTCCAGACAACGGGATGTTCTTTGGCAAGTTCGATTAGAAAGGATCCACTGCGCATCAAGCAGCTCGCTGCACAAAAGCTCAGACCAAAAAGACAGAGATCTTCTTGGTGATCATCTCGAAGGTGGGGACGGAGCTCATGAATCATCGTCCAAAGCCCGGCTCTCGCGCTGAGATATCGCCCATAAACTTCTCGGAGTCTTTCATCTTCATCGGGCAGATAGTAGCCCCGTGCTTGAGCATGGAGCGCATCTGTTAATTCTTGGCTTAAGGTTTCTCTCTTAGGTAATGCGCAGTAGGACGCTTGCAGAGTTCGCCATGCGGATTGAATGATTTCGGTTTTGGGCATGTTTTAGAATCGATTGGCGAGAGAGCCCCCATTGATTATCGGAAGATTTGCGAAGTTAAAAACGCGCAAGCGGCAAAAAGTCTCTTCTCGGTTCACCATAGAATCGCCATGTCCGTCAACCCCTTTAAATAAAGGGTTTCAGGGAGAAAATAACTTTACAAAACCATCACCGGGGGAGAAATTTGCGTCGCCATGAATAAAGGAGAACTTATTGAAGCAGTCCAGAAAGCCCTCGGTAAAGAAGCCACCAAGCGTGCCGCTGAAGATGCCGTTGCTGCTGTTCTTGACTCGATTGCCAAGGGAGTAAAGAAGGACAAGAAAGTTCAAATCATCGGATTTGGAACTTTTGAAGTGAAGAAGCGTGCTGCTCGTATGGGCCGCAACCCTAAGACCGGAGAAGCAATGAAGATTGCAGCTTCTAAGTCTGTTGGCTTCAAGCCTTCTTCAACCCTTAAGAAGTCTCTCTAATTCTTAAAAGAGTTAGATCGACTCATTATATTAATATATTTGAGCCCGATGGTAAAAAACCATCGGGCTTTTTTCTTTGATTTTGATGAGTCAGAGCGATTCCCCCCTTTCCCCTCGCCATTAAGACAATAGTTCCTAGACTCCTCCGCGAAGCGATGCCCTCCAGCACTGTCGAAAACTATCTCAAAGCCATTTGGTCCCTTCAGGCTCAAGGGGGTGATGAGCTTGTTCCCGTGGGTCAGGTTGCCGAAAAACTTTCGGTGGCTCCTGGCACGGCAACGACGATGATGAATCAACTCTTAAAGATGGAGTTAGTTGACTACATTCCACGTGCTGGAGTGTCTCTCAACGAGGCAGGTAGGAGAGCCGCCTTGCGGGTGATTCGGCGGCATCGCTTAATCGAGACCTTTTTAGTCGAGATTATGAAGCTCGATTGGGCCGAGGTTCATGACGATGCCGAGGTCCTAGAGCATGCTATTTCTGACCGCCTCCTCGAGCGAATGGATGAAATGCTAGAGCACCCCACCCATGATCCGCATGGAGCACCGATTCCTACCAGCCAAGGTGAAATCCCTTCAGATGGGAATGCCATCCTCTCTGAGTGCCGACCTGGTGATTACACCCTCAAGAGGGTTCGAGAAAATGAGCCTTCTTTTTTACAGTGGCTCTCGGGGTTGGGCCTCAAACCTGGATCAGAGCTTACCTTGGTTGAGCGAAATCGGGAAGCAGACACCCTGTCCTTGATGATCCCAAATCACTCAGAACCATTACAGATTTCTCTTCCTGCGGCTCAATCATTGATGGTCAAAGCTCGGGCCGTGAGTTCCTAAACTCGAACGCGAGTCGTGTCGCAGGGTGCGCAGGGCCTGGTCGTGTTTTTTCATGAAAGCGATGATCAGAAGTGATCGACTCTTTGGTGAAGATTCATTTTAGGTGGTGAGGCTTTTTTCCTTCCCTCAAAGGGAAGGAATCGCTTGGCTTAGGGCAACACCTACACTGATGAAGATCGTTGCCTTTTTTGCCCTCTTTCTCGCTGGGGCTCTCTCTTGCTGGGGCCAAGTGTCAGTTCAGTTGGAGCTCGAACGTCGACAATACCTTGCACAGGAACGTGTCACTGGAGTGGTGACAATTGTGAACCGGAGCGGGAGAGAGATCACTTATTTGAGTCAAGATGGCCGTGGAATGAGTCGAAGCTGGCTTGATTTTAGCATGAGAGACACGGCGGGGAGGCAAAAACCTAAGTTAATTAACCTTGGATTTCGAAAAGCGATTTTACCTGCTGGCCGGAGTATTTCTCGAGAGGTGGATTTGGGCCGTATTTTTTCGATTACTTCGGTGGGAAATTACGCGGTGACAGCTCACGTAACCGAGCTTGGGGCCGATGACGTTACCTACACCTCCAATTCCGCGCATTTTACCGTCGGTGGAGGCAATACCATCTATCGTCAGCCTTTTGGAGTGCCACAGTCTCCGGCGCCCAAACGAGAATACAGTGTGATTACCTTTAATGATGGGAAAAGGAATTCCATCTATGCTCAGGTGATGAATACGGTGACTGGGCGCACCATTTCTACCTTTCGACTTAGTAATTGCCTGACTTTTCACCCACCGCAGATGATACTTGATTCAAAAAACCAACTTCACATTCTTTATCTGGCCGCCGCCGAAGTTTTTGTGCATGTTAGTGTTAATCAAGACGGGATGCTGACAGAAACTAAGTATTTTAAGAGGGCTCAGGGTCGAGCTCCTCGGTTTGTAAACTACGAAGATCAGGTTTCGGTCTTGGGAGCGACACCCTATGACCCTACGGATTCTTCCGCCGGAAAACCCCGCCGCCGAAGTGCCAGTGAGAGGCCACAATAGTTAAGAAATCTTAAAAATTAAGTTGCATTTTTATTCAATTTTTTTCAAAAAACTTAAGTTATTTACCTAAAACGCGATGAAGTTTCTTTTCCTACCCTTGTTAATTTTCGCGACAACGTTGCTTGCTGGCTTCGGTGCTTTCAAGACCGTGATCATTGATGCAGGCCACGGGGGGCGGGATAATGGGGGAAGTTATGGGAAAGTCTACGAGAAGTGGCTGGCCTTAGACACCGCGACTCGGATTCAGAAAAAGCTTCAAGATAAAGGCATTCAAACATGCATGACCCGGGTGAGTGACCAGTTCATCACGCTTCCAGGGAGGGTCAAGATTGGTAACCGATTTAGTAATGCGATCTTTGTCAGCGTGCACTATAACTTCACTTGGAAACGGGATGTCTCAGGCCTTGAGACCTTTTATTGCACTCCTCAATCCAAGCCTCTTGCTGATCTTGTGCATCGGGGAATGCTTAACGAGGTGCGAACTGTAAATCGTGGGGTGAAGTATTCTCGCTTCTACGTGATCCGGCACTCCAAGCACCCTGCCATTTTGGTGGAAGCAGGATTCGTTTCCAACTCTAAGGAGCGGGGTCGCACGAAGGAGGGTTGGTACCGGGAGGCGATCGCAGATGGAATCGTTGATGGTATTCTAGCCTACCGAAGCGCGGCCCAACGTTGGTAACTCATTTTTGTTTTTGGGTGACTTTCAACTGGAGCGCGAAATATCAAGCTGGCGAAACGCCATGGGAAAAGGGAGCAGCACATCCTGAGCTTTCGTTTCTTTTATCGAAACACGTTGATCTTTTTAAAAACGCGAGGCGAATTCTTGTTCCAGGCTGTGGTTTCGGACATGATGCTTACGCGATTAGTGAGGTGGCCGAGGGCGATGTGGTTGGGCTTGATATCGCACCCGAGGCGATTCAAGGGGCGAGTTCTCTCCACCCTCAATCATCTGTCGAGTGGCGGCTCGGAGATCTCTTTGCAGAAGATGAATCTTTTGACCTCATCTTCGAGCACACTTGTTTTTGTGCCATTCCTTTGGAATGTCGTCTTGATTATCGGCGCACGGTGAGTCGTCTGATTCCCTCAGGAGGCTATTTGGTGGGAATCTTTTTTCCCAATCCTGATCACGAAGCGGACCAAGGTCCGCCGTTTGGTATTGAAATGGCAGAGCTCCGCCGATTTTTTGAAGAAGACTTTGAGCTTCAATGGTCTCGTGAGCCCCAACAAACTTTCGAAGGTCGAGAAGGAGTGGGCCGGGAACTTGCGATGGTTTGGTGTAGAAAGTAACGATGAGCTTTTTTGAACAAGAGAGAAAGGGACGTCGGCCCTTTCAGGATCATGAGGTGACTGATTTGTGTATGGTGACCATCTTGAGCATCGTGGCTTGTCTCAGCTACTTCTGGGCCTTTGGTATGAATAGCGGACACTCGGTGTCCAACGATCTCGCGAAGCTCTGGACTCAGAGTGCAGAAGACATTTGGAAAGGCTCCTATTGGACCTTGGTTACTTCAGTTTTTGTCCATGAGCGCCTCTTTCATATTCTTTTTAATGTCTACTGGCTCTGGGTGTTTGGGTCGGTCTTTGAGCGAGCAATAGGAAGTACGAAGTTTTTTGTTTTTGTCATTCTAGCGGGGTTTGTGACTTCCTCCTATCAGCTGGCTGTGTCGGGAAATGCGGGCATTGGATTTTCTGGAGTGAATTATGCATTTTTCGGATTCATGTGGGTCACGCGGTATTATTTTTCCAGCTTCCGAGGTGTTTTGACCGAGAGTGTGATCAAGCTGATGTTCATCTGGTTATTTGCCTGCCTGCTAATTTCGTTTTTCGGTATTCTACCGATTGGGAATGCCTCTCATTTCTCCGGCTTTCTCTATGGATGGGCCATCGGCGCTCTTTATATCAGACATCAAAAACGACACCTGATTTTACCGAGTTTTGCGATGATGTTGATGTTGTCTGTAGTGACTTTGTTTTGGTGCCCTTGGTCACTGCGTTGGTCTGCAATGAAAGCCTACGATGCCCACACGCAAGGACACCACGAAGAGGCGTTGATCCATTATGATAGAATGATTCGGTGGTTCCACGATGAGTGGGCTCAAAATAACCGAGCCATTCTCCTCCTTGAGATGGAGAGAGGCACTCTGGAGTGAATCTCACTAATCCCAAAAGAAAAAGCGCTCCGGATGCCCGAAGCGCTTTGGTAAAAAGTGTCGTCTCAGGTTCTTAGACAGTGCAGATATCAATCGCCTCTTTGAGTGAGGTGAGGGCCTCTCTCTTAGGGACAAATTCCTGACCGAGATAGCGGTTGTAGCCGATGTTCTTGAGTGCTTTACAGATTCCCTTGTAGTTTAGCTCCTGGTTGTCATCAATTTCGTTTCTCCCTGGAACACCTGCGGTGTGGTAGTGCGAAATGTGGTTCTTGTATTTCGAGAAAGTGGCAATGCAATCTCCCTCCATGATTTGCATGTGGTAGATGTCATAGAGGAGCTTAAAATACTCCGAACCCACGGCATCAACCAAACGAGCACCCCACTCGGTGCGGTCACACATGTAGCCTCGGTGGTTGACCTTCGAATTCAGGAGTTCCATTGAGACAATGATCTTATGTTTCTCGGCGATGGGCATGATCCGCTTGAGACCTTCAGCGCAGATTTTTAATCCCTCTTCATCATCGATCCCATCGCGACGGTTTCCTGAAAAAGCAATCACCTGAGGGACATTGCCAGATTTTGCGGCAAATGGGATCCCTTCCTCATAGATTTTGACGAGCTCATCGTGATTATCTTTATTGTTAAACGAGTTGCCAATATTCCCTGCGACTCCATGAAGGCGCCCCATCGCGCACTCGAGACCGTGCTTCGCGGTGACTTCCCACTGTTCAGGGAAAAGGATTTCAACCGAACCAATTCCCATCTTTTTGACTTCTTGGCAGAATTGATCGAGAGGGATTTTGCCAAAGCACCAATGACAGACAGAGTGCTTAAAACCTGCATCAGATCCAGCGGCTTCTTCGGCAGCTTTTACCTGCTCGCCAAATGCGGCGAGGATTGCTGTGGCAGCAGCTCCGCCGGTAAGTGTAGAGAGTGATTCACGTCGATTCATCCCACTCAGTAGAGCGTAGCGGCCCCTACTTTGTCGAGAATTAGTCATTTTTTATGAGTGTTCTTAACTTTTGATCGACCAAAAAAAACACCTCGGTAAACCGAGGTGTTTAGAAGAAAAAATCGATGGTCTTGCCTAGCGATTTGAAGCCTTCATGCGAAGGGCTGCAAGCAGCGAGACGGCAGTGAAAGCAAGGCAAATGATGATTCCAAAGGTCGGAGCGCCGATGCCTCCGGAAGGAACAGTCGCCAGGGGAGCATCAGAAGTAGAACCGGTTGCGGTGCCAGTTTCTTGGCTTCCATAGGGATCTAGTAAATCCTTGGTATTGAGCGGGGGTGTTGGAACCTTAGCGAGAATCTCTGCATTCTTGGCCTTATAGTCTGCCACCATCTGAGCGGTGACTGGGGAGGCCTGGTTGCCAAAGGAATTTCGAATGTAGGTGAGAACGGCGGCAATATTCTCGTCGGGTTGCCCTGCTCCCATCGCTGCCATTGGGGCAGGGAAGTTATAATCTTTGCCCGCTACAGTAATGGGTCCAGTTAATCCACGAAGTTGAATCCCGATGAGGTTTTCAACTGGGCCATTCACCCATTCGGAGTTGGCAAGGGGAGGTCCAATATTGGGCATGCCAGCTCCTGTCGGCCCGTGACAAGCCGAGCAGAGGATATATTGCTGTTTGCCAAGTGCCATCACGGCAGGGTCGAGTGTTGTTTCTTCGCTCACGTTAGTTTTGGGTTGAGTCGCTTTTTGATTGCCCGATTGATCGGGTGATTGGGTGTCATTCATTGGTGCTGAGGTACCGATGGTCAGAACCTTCGGCTCATATGACGGGGCCTTTTCAACGTTTTCTTTGGTAAGAGTCAAGAGCCAGGCAATGAGATCTCGAGTTTCTTGAGGGGAAAGAATCGAAGCCATGGGAGGCATCGCTGAGATTGGATGAGGGATTTCCTTTAAATCGGACTTTTGAATTCTCCAAACATCAGATTCACCCTCGCGTAAATCAAGGGTGGTTTCGCTCTCAGCAACGATGATCCCGCCTTTTGTCGAGCCATCCTTGAGTTCAATCGAAGCGCTTCCAAAGCCACTTGCGATTTTTTTGCTCGGCTCCATGAGAGATTCGAGAAGTCCTCGAGCATCGTAGCGGAGGGCAACTCCCATGAGGTTTGGACCAGCTTGGCCTCCTTCGGAATGTCCGGATTCGTGCCGGTGGCAGCGCATGCACTGAGCAGCCCCGTGAGATTGGAAGATTTTGAACCCCTTTTCAGGATCTCCGCCAGCAAGAGTGGTTTTCCATTGGGCAAGAGAATCGTCCGCCGGCAAACTCTCTTGGTAGGATTTGAGAGCCGCTTTAATGGCATCCTCATTTCGGGTGCGCGCAGCTGCTAAGAGGTCAAAATCAGAAGCAGGGTCGCCATTGCCGGCTGCCAGCTCGACGAGTCCATCGCGTAGGAGGGGAACAGCATGCTCGGCTGGTAAACTTCCAACAATCCCCCAAGCAATCTGTCGGCGTTTTGAACTCGATGATTTGAGAGCACCCTGAAGGGCCGCAACATTTGCTGCGGGGTCGCGCTCAGCCGCGAGCGCTAAAGCGGCCGTTGCCAACACATCGTTGTTTGATTGGGCTGCCTGCGTGAGGACTTCCTCCAGGTTGTCTGGTGAGTTTTGTAAAAACAACTTGAGGGCGCCGGCTCGTGTCTCTCCATCGCTGTTCTCATCGCGGATGATTCGTGTGAGCATGCCGGTATCGAGAGAGGCATCTTGAATCTCGTATTGAAGTGCCAAGGCCATGGTCTCGGAAAGAATCGCTGGATCCGTATTTGAGAGGAGGCCAATGTGAGCGCTCATCGTCTCTTTGACCATTTGAGGATCGCGAGCGGGCAGAGGAGAATGTTTGCCTGTTGATTGATCGACCTCATGGGGCTGAGTCCAAAGTGCAAGAAGTCGCAGGGCTTCTTTTCGTTCGTTGAGATCGAGCTTGGGGTTTGCGGCAACTTTGATGACGCGAACCATATTGGCTTCATTGCCGATTCTAAAAGCACTGTGCACCAAGCGGCGGAGCATCATGCGTGTGATTGGTCGGGATGGAGTGCCTAGAGTTGGATCATCTAAAAGCGCTGCCACCGCAATACGAGAAGATTCCATTTCGGTGTCGTGGATGGCTCGGATTGCGTCATCAACGATGGCAAGATCAGAATCACCAAGGAAATTGACGATTTGGTCAGAGCCCAACTGTCTCAGAGCCAGCACGGCAGCGTGGCGCACGGCAGCTGATTGATGTCCCACCAGGCCACCCAGAAACTCATCGGTGGTGGATCCTAATAAACCCATGATTCCTGCATGGCGTAGGGTTGGGCTTTGATTGTTATTTTCAACGAGCATCTGCAGGAGAGCATCTGTTGCGCCCGGATCTTTTTTGCGCCCGATTGCGATGGCTGCAAGGGCACGAACTCTGAGTGATGAGTCCGAGAGAAGTGGAATGAGAGGTTCTGCCGTATCAAGAGGTGATTCGCCGAGAGCCTGGGCAGCTTGCCCCCGAACGAGAGGATCTGCATTTTTTAGCTGATCAATGAGAAAAGCGGTCGCAGGCTGGTTCTTTTGAAGGCGAGCAAGCATTCCCAATCCCCAGATTCCGTGTAAGCGCTCTAAGGCATTGAGTTGTTGGTTGGCTGCCGCCGTAAAGATGGCAAGAGCTTTAGGTCGTTTGGCGATTTCAAGTTGGGCTCTCAGGCGGATTCTTTGGTCACGATGAGTGAGCAAGGTGGCAAGTTCTTGGATGTCGCGCTGGGAAAAGCCTTCGGCCACAATCGTAGAGACATCGTTTTGGTCATTTTGCAAAGCCAGGGTGAAAATGCGTCCGGCATTGTGGGACTCCCAACCCGTCACAAAGTCAGCCACGTAGATTTTCCCATCATAGCCCCACTCAACGTCTGTCGTTGCCACTCCCCAGGCAAACTTAGACGAATCGGAGACGACAAATTCCGCCCCCTTGGGTTCAATTCCAAAAGACCAAATTCCTGACGCTGCAGCAGAGCCGCGGTAATCGCAAATCAGAAACTTGTTCTTAGCTTTGAGGTCAAAACCGGTCCCCGGATAATAGGCAAGACCCGAAGGGCCTGAGGTGAGGTTGGTCATCGGCGGAACAATGTGTCCTGGCTGCGATTCATTTTGAGGCGCCCACATTTTTTCCTGCATCCATTGGTTAATTGGGCGGTTTGGCATCCCCGCGGTTTTATGAAATGAGTTTAGGACTTGGTGACCCATTCGCCATCCGGAGTCCGCTCCCTCCAGCATGAAGACGACGCGAGCTTGGTCTCCTTGATCTGAGTTATTATCGACCGTGATCGCGGTGCCAAACTCATCGAAGGCGATTTCTTTTGGATTACGAAGCCCCGTGTGAACGACTTCAAATTGTGACCCATCAGGCTCGAAGCGAAGGATCGCTCCTTGGCCCGGAAACTTGTATTCCCGCCCTTCACGAGTGGTAAATGAAAACCCTCGGTCTCCAATCGTGGTGTAGATTCTCCCATCAGGTCCGATGGCAAAACCATTCAGATCATGGCCTGAGAAGGAGACTCGCACACCAAAGCCATCTTGGAGAACCTTTCGTTCATCAGACTTCAGGTCGCCATCTTTGTCCTGAAGCATCCAAACAGAAGGAATACAGGCAAAGTAGATCTTCCCTTCAAAGGCCATGATTCCTGCAGCGGTGCCGTCGAGAAGATCGTTGAACTGATCGGCAAAGATCTCTTTTTTGTCGGCTTTGCCGTCTCCATCAGTATCAACGAGGACTCGGATGACCTCTGAGACAGAGGTGAGCTTTTCGAGTGGGAGTTTTTGCTTCCACTTTTCGTGCATGGCGATTCGGTCATCAGTGGTTTGCGCAGAGATATCATCCATCAACCAATAGAGGTGGTTGCGATTGTCCTCGACCCCGAATCGGAAGCGGTGAGTCTCAGCGACGTAAACGTGGCCTTTTTCATCAATTGATAAGGCCGTTGGAGAGTAGACCCCAAAATCTTTATTCTCTCCGAACATGGTTACAAGTGCTCCTTCAGGAACGGTTAAACCGGGCAAAAGAGAGGAGGCCACCAGCCCATCTTTGTTGGGCGCTTTCTTGACAGAGGGCTTCGGGAAGGTGGGCTTGGCGGTATCGGTAAAAATAATATGATCCACGTTAACGATGCCCCAGCCTCCCTCGTTGTCATCTAAGATACGAAGTTGGGCATTTTTCCCGCTAAGCTCTTGCACGTTCCAGATGATCGGACGCATCGTCAAATCATTCTGCCCGCTCGCTGATTGAGCGACTTTCCCGTCAATGAGTAGTTGAAGCGCGGTGTTTCGATGTGAGCCTCCCGAGATCAGAAAGGCGATGTAGGGAAGCTGAATTTTGAACTCTTGAGAAGTCAGAGAGCCTGTCGCTTGATCACCTCCGTGGGCAGAGGAAACATAGTAGGATTTGGCATAACCTTGCACCTCTCCATTCATTCCTTCTGGGCTCGCAGCGGTCGGAGACTTGCCAAAAGCATTCCCTTTTTCTGTCCATTCGCCAAATCCATCGGATTCAAAGGCATCGTAGAGGATTTCAGTCGCTGAAACTGGAAGAAGTAAGGATGCTAAGAGAGTCTGAATTCGCATAACAAAAAAGGTTTGAGGCGCGGATAATGAGCACGCAGAGAAATTACGCAAGTCACAGTCGTCTGGGATTGCGAAATTACAACGATGATTTGAGGGATCAATTCGTTGCGGAATCAATCGGTTTTACGGGTAGGGGAGCGCCCCGAATTTCCCTCGTTTTTGAGGGTTGTCATCCTCTCTTCAAGAGGGTTTGCGGATATGCATCCAAGCGTGCACATGAGGTTTTCCTCGGAAATAGCAAATCATGCTAGGACCTTCGATTTGCCAGACGTCCCAAATCTCGTCATTACCGATGTTTTCATTTTGGTAAAACGCCATGTGGAGATTTTCAAGACCGCCTGCTTCAATATATCGAAGTGCTTCTTTGGCATCATACTCTCGAAAGGGAGCAAGTAAGTCTCCGATGACCTTCTTGACCTCTCCTTGTTGATCGTTGGCAAGTTCGCCAACTCGGATTCCCTCGAGGCCTCTTTTTTTACCCGTAAGTTGCACCGTTTTTCTTCCGTGTTCACCACGGCTTTGTTGACAAAGAGCCTGTTGACGCTGCTTTCCGTCTAGCATGGCGTAGACTTTGTTGGCCTGTAGTGCCTGATACCAATAGGCATTGTCTTGATGGTCTGCTTTTTCGTTAAAGCTTTGAGCAGCGTGCCCGTAAAAAATTGGTCCGCCAAGAGCGACTCCTTCTTCGGAATCTCCATCGCACCGGCGTGTGCAGTGTCGACCTGTCAGCACAAATTCAAATTTCCCTGAACCGGGTGAGCCAAAGAGTGCGACAGAGGATCCGCCGGCAAAACCATCAAGCCCGCTGTCCCATTCGACCTGGTCGTAGACAATCTGGGCATATTGTTCGCTGTGCAGGCTCATAAAAATCGCCCTGATCATCGCTTGTTGATCTTTCGTAAAGTCTTCAACCTTCATTTTGGTGATCTGCCAGTTGTTTTCGACTTTGAGTCGAAGCGGGTGATCGTAGTTGAAGCAGATCTTGTTGCGCTGCTCTTCGGTCAAGCTCTCATAAAAGGTTTTGACGAGAGTTTCGGAAGAAGGCTGTTTCTTTTCAGAACCAATGACTGGGAGAGTGCTTGCAAGCCCCGTAGCAAGAATTCCTGATTGCCGTAGGAAGTGGCGCCGGTCGAGGGGTGATTGAGGGGAAGGGGGAAAAGAATGGAATTCCATTCTTGGTGTTTAGCAGACGCATTACGTGAAAGCGAATGATATTCTCGGCGCAATTCCTGAGAACGTCGTTTGCGACAATCAAGTGGCCAGTGATTTTCCCCCTCGTTCTTAGATCTCTAGAAGCTTGGGTGGACTCTCCCGAGAACGATGAGAGATCACGGCGTTTGAGATGATTAGTCTTTTGGAAATTCGATTCTCATCTGGCCTTCCTCAAAGAGGATTTGTCCGCCGCCTTTGGTTGTAATTTCCTCTTCCATCCATTTGAGCTCTTGTTCAAAAAGATTGCTGAGAGCTTGGAAAGAGGACTGAGTGAAGAATAAGAAGCCTTGGGGGACTCTGATTTTACCAAATTTCCCCCCGTAGGCGAGAATCCCCCAGAGCCTGCCTCCATCCTTATGAATGTAGGTGGTGTAGGAACCATCTTCCTTCTTCTTTCGTTCTACGCGGACAAACATAGAAATGGTATGAGGGTGACCTTTGATTTCACGTTCGATGATGATTTCTGCGCGTCCACTTTGTTCATTATCAAAGCGAACCCAAACCCCTTTGAGGGTCACGAAGTCAGAGAGCATTCCCTCTTGGCGCACTTTAAGATTATTCGCGAGCCATGTATTGAGTTCTCTTTCCGAAATGGTGATGGCCTGACGGTTCTTGGCGGCCATTTCAATCATGATGGGAACTGCCGAAGGACTGATCTCACGGTCATCCTCAGCACGTCCTTCGATATCGGAAAGATCTTGTCCCTCGAAACTGGAGAAAACACCAAAACCCAAGCCTCCTACAAAGGCGAGGGTGAAGGAGAGGAACAATTTTTTCATGATCCTAAGCTTGCCAATTCTCGCGGTCCTGACAAGCCACCATTACTCGGATGATTGATCTTTCTTCTTTTTAGGAGAACTGGCTTCTTTCGCTTTTTTCTCTCCAGCCTTATAGGAATCGGATCGGTAATCTGTTTCGTAAAATCCTGATCCTTTAAAAAGAAGAGCGGCTCCGGTTCCTAAAAGCCGTTTGACCTGACCCTGGCAACCTTCTTGGGGGCAGTCGGTCAGTTTTTCGTCATTCATGCTTTGGAACACTTCGAAAATGTGTCCGCATTCTTGGCACTTGTAGTCGTAGTTTGGCATGGATTTTAGCTTACTGATTTTCCTCGGGAAAGTTTTCGATCTCCCAGCCACTGATGCCGACTTCGTCAGCTAATTCTTTAAACTCTGCGAGTTCGGCAGCGGAGAAAAGAAGACCGCCTGAGGCATCGGTTCGTTGGCGGAAGCTGGCCTCGATTTGTCCCGGAAGAAGGCATTTCTCGTTCCCGTGCCCTAGGATGTCATCGAGAACGGCTTTCATATTCGCAGACTGAGAGCCTGCGAGGTAAGATCCACTGTCCCATGCATCAGGATGGATGACCTGAAAATAGAAGCAGGAGGTGGTTTTCTCTCCGTGACGGCCACGTTCGGTAGGAAGACTGCCTCCGATGAAGCCGCCTACCAGTTCATTGATCAGAGCCATGCCATATCCTTTGTGGGCGCCAAAGGGTAGGAGAGCAGCGACTTCATGAGGGTCGAGGGTTTCCTGACCATTTTTGTCCACAGCCGCTCCCGGAGGCAGAGATTTGCCTTCACGCTTGAGCTGCTGGACTCGGCCCATTGCCACTGTCGAAGTGGCCCAATCAATGACGATGGGAAAACCATTTGCTTCTTGGGTTGGGAATCCCCACGAATGAGGATTGGTGCCCAGAGTGGGATGCTTCCCAAAAAACGGAACCACTTCCGCTAAGGTAGAGGTGCAGTTGGTGTAGGCGATATATCCTTGTTCAGCGGCCTTCATCACATAGCCACCCCCCCAAAGGTAGTGAAAGGCGTTATCAATGGCAACTTGCCCTACGCCATATTCGTTGGCCATTTCGATACAACGATCGATGGCCGCTACCGCGACGGCTTGGCCAAGTTTTTTGTGAGCATTCCAAACTTCACTTGCTTTAAAACGATCATTAACCACTTCAATTTGGGCGCCAGGAACGCAACCTCCGGTCGCAGAGCCAAAGAGATGGTCAAGGTGGAGCGCTTTGAGCGCATTGTGAGTGCGGATTCCATGGCGCGTGGCATCTTGACAAACTTGAGCAGCAATTGCTGATTCAGAAGCATCATAACCTCGAGCCTGGTAAGCTGCGGTGACGAGATGATCGTGTTTTTCTGCGGGGACGATATGGAATTCGCTCATTGAGTGACAACTGATTTTTCGGCGCAGAGACTGGCTCTTTTCGGTTGATAAGCAAGCCTCAAGAACGCAAGGAAAGATCACATCCAGGCGATGATTTCATCGACTAGGATTTGAGGTGATTTTTTGATATCCAATGTGAGGGCGTCTGAGGGCTCCTCGAGAGCTTCGAGTTGAGACCTTAAGAGGCTTGCTGGCATGTAATGATCTGTTCTTTGAGAAAGTCGCTGGGCGAGAAGTTGTTGCGAACCTTTGAGAAAGACAAAGTCGGCACCTTCGAGAATTCTTCGGTAACTGTTTTTGAGGGCAGAACAGGCAATGATCGTCGTTTGGGTTGCACTGCGAATCTCGCGGCCGAGCGCTTCGAGCCATCCTTGCCGATCATCGTCATCAAGTGGGATGCCGGCGCGCATCTTGGCGATGTTTGAGGGTGGGTGAAAGTCATCACCATCGAGGAATACGGCCCCAATTTTTTGTGCAAGAAGTTGACCAATTGTTGACTTTCCTGAGCCACTAACGCCCATGATAATGATCACTCGCTCCTTCATTTAAGGGACAAGATACCAAAGGACGGAGGCCAGTGAGATTCCGATGAGACCCACAGCGGTCGAGACGAGGCTCCAAGTTTTGAATGTTTCTTTTTCGGTCATTCTTAAATAGCGCGAGACCATCCAAAAACCACTGTCGTTGACGTGGGAGAATCCAGCAGCCCCACTGGCAATCCCGACCACGATGAGCGAAAGCTGAGCATCGGAGAGATCCATTTTTCCAACGATTGGAGCAATGAGAGATGCCGCCATGACCATGGCGACGGTTGCGGAACCTTGAGCAATCCGAGAGATTGCCGAAAAGAGAAAAGCAAGAACGACCGGGATCACGCCAAGGCTTCCGAGGGTGTTGGCCAGAGCATCGCCAACTCCGGTGTCACCGAGCATTTTCTTAAAAACACCGCCAGCTCCGGTGATCAAAATGATCACGCCCGCCGGCCCGAGGGCCTTGGTTGCGATTTCCATCATTTGATCACGGGTTGCGCCCCGCTTTGTTCCAAGCAGCCAGATACTTAAGATCGTTGACATCAGCAAAGCGATGACCGGATGCCCCAAAAACGACAGTCCTTGTTGCCAGAGCGGAGCTTGACTCATGAGAATTGTTATTTCCGCTTTGCGCTCGGAGCGCGAGAGGCCCTCTGCGATTCCGCTCCCTACGGCCTGCTCCACCAAGGATCCGGTCACGATCAGAAGGATTGGAAGCAGAAGAATGCCTGCGATCATTTTGAATGAGGGAGGATCACTTTGCTCAGATTTGTCGATTTCTGGAGGAGCGATGTGAATCGATTCTGCGACCTTTCCACCATAAAAAATACCTGCGATAATCGCCGTTGGTAGTCCAACAAGAGTGCTGTAGAGGATCACCGTGCCAAGAGGAATACCAAGCTCATAAGCGACCCAAGTTGGCCCAGGGGTTGGCGGAACGAAGGAATGGGTCACAACCATGCCAGCAAGCAGTGGCATGGCGAAAACAGTGACTGATCTTCCAGTTTTACGAGAAAGGGCGTAAATTATTGGGGCTAGGATGACGAGGGCCACGTCAAGAAAGACGGGAATGGAAATCAAAAATCCTGTTAGAAGCATGGCCCATGTTGCTCGCTGTTGGCCAAATGCCTTGAGCATTCCATTTGCGAGAGATTGAGCACCTCCGCTTTGCTCGATCATCGCGCCAAAGATGGCTCCGATTCCAATGATCGTGGCGATAAAACCAAGGCTTGAGCCCATACCATCAACGATGGTGCTGCCGACGGCTGTCAGATTCATGGTGCCAGATACAATTCCGACAAAAATACTACCAATGAGCAGAGAGAGGAATGCTTGCAGCCTGAACTTTAAAATCAGCAAAAGAATCAGAGCAATGGATGCGATGAGTGTCCCGATGAGTCGACCGGAACTAACTTCGGTTGAGGCGAGTAATAAGAGTGAGGTCATCCTGTCAAAGCGAGGATTTTGCGATGAATTGAGCGAGGGGGGAAGCTCGCAGTTGAGAATGATGCTTAAGGCACGATTGAGACGGGAGTACCAACCTTGACCTTTGAGAACACAATGGGGACTGCATCCGGATGACTTCGGATGCAACCATGGGACGCATAGCGATGGTCCACTTCACCTTGATGCATGCCAATACCAAAGTGAGTCAGGCGCATCCAGTAAGCCATCCCAGCTCCAACGAAGGTACCGCCTTCAGGAATTTCATCGATGCGGGTATCGGCATCAGAATGAATCAGGTTTTCTTCGGCATCGTAGATTTTCCCGTAAAGATTGGACCGCTTATCCTTTGTTTTTTCGAGAATCTTAAAATCTCCAGTTGGTGTAGGGTGGGTTGAGCGACCGCTGGAAATTCGGTAATCCATGGCAACTTGGTTGCCGACCATAAGAAATCCGCGTTGCTTGCTGAGGTCGAGGCGAACGTTTGTATTGAGTGGATTTGCCTTGGTTAGGAGATTGTTGTCTTTCCAATTGCGAGTGGTGAAGGGGTAGTTCTCAAATTTAAAGTGTTCGTAGCTCCCTTCGGGGTGGGGGTTCACTGGCTTGAGCTCTTCAACTTTGGTTTGATTTGGATTGGGTGGAGGTGTTTTTCCACAGCTCGATAGGAGACAGGTTCCTATCAATAAAAGAAGAGTCGAAGCGCTAAAAATCTTATTCATCGAGTGCTTAGTTTTTTTGGACTATCGTCAAAGAGCGGTCAAGAGAACAACCCCAGATCGTTCGGTAGATCCATAGGTTAATGTTAAGAATAGAGCCTCTTTGATTGACTCCATCTTGAATTGCTGGTTTTTTAGCACAAAATGATGAGCAACCGCAGGAGTTTTAATTTTTCTTACTTGATGATGAAAGTTTCGGTTTGGATTGGTTGTGGGGTCCTGACCCTCATTTTGGGGAATTGCGGAGCTCCACCCAAGACGCCCCCAAGTGAAGTCAGGCAAGTTGCCCCTGCTCCGGTATCCTCGCCGCCATCATCAGAGGCACCATTGAGTGAGGCTGTTGAAGGTATGGTGGCACCGAAAAGAACTGGAATCGCCACGAGTTGGGGGCGGGAAGTAAAGTGTTCGATGACTTATCGCTCGTTTATTCGAAGCTCAGTTGAACCTATTTGTCTGAGCACGATCAATTACAACCATCGTCAGGGAGCCCAAGAGATGGGAGTGAACTTGAAGCATCCGACTTCGCCCATGCAACAAATCGCTGAAGGAAATTTAGAATGGGGGATGGAAGGTTCCTCGTCGCTGAACAAAAACTATCGATGGCGGGGGCGTCGCTTTGCCATCGGTGAAGAGGGCGACGAATATGGGATTAAGCTTCGAAACTTGAGTGATGCTAGAGTCGAAGTCGTTTTGAGTGTTGATGGTCTTGATGTGATCGATGGTCGGCCAGCCTCGACTAAAAAAAGGGGCTATCTCATTGCTCCCGGGGCCACACTCATGGTGAAAGGATTTCGCACGAGCTCTGATTCTATGGCGGCTTTCGAGTTTTCTTCGGTTCGTGAATCCTATGCTCAATTAAAACATGGAAATCCCCGAAATGTGGGGGTCATTGGGCTTGCCGTCTTTTACGAGAAAGGAGCCCTTCCGGGTTCGGAGGTTATTGAGCGCGCAGAAGCGCGGGCCTTTGCGGAGGCGCCAATGAGTAAGGCGCAGTAGTAGGCTGTCGATGGGGAGGCTCATCTTTGCAGGAAGCAAAGAGCCTTTTTTGTCATTGAGTTCCTATTTCGGGCGTTGCGTCTCTCAGTCAGAGGGAGTAGGTAGGACTCATGAGTGGTTGCGGTAGTAGCAAAAACTTTGGTCCTAGGATGAAGATGGATGCCTCCCTGCATCTTGATAAGAAGCCTCCGTGGATTAAAGTCAGGCTCCCAAACAATCCCGTTTTTTGGGATACCAAATCTCTGGTCTCGGACTTAAACTTAGTGACAGTTTGCGAGGAGGCGCAATGTCCTAACCGTTGGGAGTGTTGGGGGCAAGGAACGGCAACCTTCATGATCGCTGGTGAGAAGTGTACGCGTGCATGTGGTTTTTGCGCGGTTAAAACAGCGAAGCCAGATGCGCTGGAAGAAGATGAGCCTCTGCGGGTTGCTGAAGCCACCAAGAGAATGAACTTAAATCACGTGGTGATCACGGCAGTCGCTCGTGATGATCTTGAGGATGGTGGAGCCAAGCACTTTCAAGAAACAATTCGCGAGGTTCGTCGCGCGAACCCTGGGATTATTATCGAGGTTCTTGTCCCGGATTTTAACGACAAGGATTGGGCTCTTGAGATGGTGATGGAAGCCAAGCCACATATTTTTAATCACAATTTAGAGACGGTAGAGCGGTTGACTCCATTGGTGAGAAGTCGAGCTCGTTATGAGCGTTCGCTCTCAGTCTTGAAAAAGGCAAAGTCGATTGCCAATGGCAAGGTCGCTACGAAAAGTGGAATGATGCTTGGACTTGGTGAAAAGCCTGATGAAATCCTGCAAGCTTTCGATGACCTTCTTGCCGCGGATGTAACGGTATTAACGCTCGGGCAATACTTGCGTCCAACACCCATGCATCTCCCAGTCGTGGAATACGTCACTCCCGAGAGATTTGATGAATGGAAAGAAGTCGCTCTTAACAAAGGATTTCGGCACGTCGCGAGCGGACCGCTTGTCAGAAGTTCTTATCATGCAGCTGACTTCCGCCCGGAACAAGATGTGCTTGCGGCGATCGAGGCTGATCTGAGCGCTTCGATCTCAGGCCAGGACAATTAGGGAGCGGTGATGACTCGGTAGAAACGTCGTTGAGTATTCCCAAATCCCACGAGAGTTTGAGGTGGAGTGCTATACTTCTCAATGAGACTGCTGCCAGAAATCATGGATGCTTGTGGGACACGTTCCCAGTTGAGTCCATCGGCAGACCACTGGATAATCAGATCATTCCCGATACGCCCTGGTCCAACCCTCAGCGAAAAGCCTGTTGTTCGACGCTCCCAAAGCTGATTTGGCGCATTGTCTCGACCAAACCCAAGTGAGAAGAGCAGATAGTTGGAAATCTCTGGATTGAGTCCACTCTCATTCTGCGTGTTTTCAGCGAGGCCCTGAACCTCTGCCCAACTTGGATAGTCTAAAAGATCCACATAGGTTGTGCCGACGGCTTTAATGGTTCCGGCGAGGTCGGTTGTGGCGCTAAATCCAGTATCTTGAATATTCTCAAGGGTTTGGCTCAAGGTCACGGGGATCACGAGAACCACATTGTAGTTCTGCCGGTTCCCGGTGCGGGTGGTTGGCGTCACGGCTACCGTTCCGCTACCCGTTCCAACGCCCTCGATAGGAAGGGAAGAAAAATCGACAGGGGGATCAATTTCTATCGAACCTGTTGCAAGAGTGTAGGCACTTCCAGAGAGGACACCTTCGGTAATCGAAAGCCGATATTGCGAGGCGTCGAAATCTCCGGTGGCTGGATCGACGACCCCGGGTGGGTTGACGGTATCTGCAGCCATTTTAAGCCCTTTTGCCTCGAAGTTGTAGTTGGTAAAAAACCCCGGTTTTTTTAACGTAAAATCGGATGCTGAAACCTCGGCGGCGTCGAGAGTGAGCTCATCTGTTTGGTGATTTTCTGGATGGATGTTTAAGGTCACTTCAATAGTACCAGAGAGAAATGAGGTGTCGTTCGAAGCGCCTAAGAGATCGATATCAAGATCGATTTCCATTTCGTTGTATCCGGCTTCTTTCACCAATGTCAGAGTGGCCCTATTCTCACTTTGTGAAAAAAGAGGAAGGGTCGGGAGAATGGTGAGAGCGACTAACAACACACGCATACTTCGGTTTACCAGCAATTGCGGATGTTGCGAACGAAAAGAAGAGCATTCTGATGATTCTTTTGCGTTCACTGATTTCCTTGCGACTTTCTCTTCTGGAAGGGGAACTTATTCACAATCGTTTCGCATTTTCATTTGAGAGTTCTCCCATTTAAATTCAGAGTTCATCATCAAGAGCGATGTCTGACTCCTTTGTTCATCTCCATTTACACACCGAGTATTCGACACTCGATGGAGCTTGCCGAACTAAGGAAGTCGCAGCACGAGCAGCAGAATTAGGGATGCCCGCGGTGGCCATGACGGATCATGGAAATCTCTTTGGAGCGATCAGTTTTTACAAAGCCTGCAAGGACGCTGGGGTGAAGCCAATTTTAGGGTGTGAAATTTACCTCGCTCCCGGGTCGATGGAGGATAAGAAAGAAGTCGTGGGTCGCAAGAGAGCCTGCCATTTGACTCTGCTGGCGGAGAATAATACTGGGTGGAATAACCTGCAGAAACTGGTGTCCAAAGGGCACTTGGAAGGGATGTATTATGGGAAGCCGAGGGTTGATCGTGAGATCCTGAAGCAATACCGGGAGGGAATCATTTGCCTAAGTGGTTGTCTTTCAGGACCGATCAATGAGTTTATCCTTCAGGATCAGGAGGATTTGGCCCGAGAGAGTGCCCAAGAGCTGATTGAGATCTATGGGAAGGAGAATTTTTTCTTCGAGATTCACCACCATGGGATGGAGCAACAAGTCAAGATCCGTGAATCCCTCTCTAAGTTTGCTCAGGAAATGGATGTTAAACTTGTTGCAGCCAACGATGTTCATTTTTTAAATCGGGAAGATCACGAGGCTCATGACGTCATGATTTGTATTGGGACGAGTCGCCTCCTCATTGATGAGAATCGTCTTCGCTATTCACCGGAAGTTTACTTTAAAACGGCCGAAGAAATGAGGTCGCTCTTTGCGGAGTATCCTGGTTGCTGTGACGCGACTTTGGAGATTGCTGATCGCTGCCAGGTGGATTTTGTACTCGATCCGACTTCTTCTGAAAAATACCCAGAATATCAACCCGACGATGGATCTCACCCAAATGATCACTTTCGTGAACTCTGTTTTCAGGGACTCGAAAAGCGCTATGGTAAAGAAAAAGCGCAATCAGATGCCACGTTAATTGAGCGCCTTGAATATGAGATTCAAACGATTGTGGATCTCAAGTTTGCTTCTTATTTCCTAATTACTGCTGATTTTATTAATTGGGCAAAGGACCATAAGATCCCAGTGGGGCCGGGTCGGGGCTCCGCAGCGGGTTCCTTAGTTGCTTATACGATGGGCATTACCGATATTTGCCCCATTCGATTTGGTTTATTGTTTGAGAGATTCCTCAATCCTGAGCGGGTCTCGCCTCCCGATGTTGACATTGATTTTTGCCAAACCAGAAGGCCCGAGGTCATTGATTATGTCCGGCGTAAATACGGTGAGCGCAATGTTTCTCATATTATTACCTATGGAACGATGGGCGCGAAATCGGTCATCCGTGATGTCGCTCGTGTCATGGGGATTAGTTACGGAGAGGCGGATCAAATTGCTAAAATGATCGAGGCAAAGCCCGGGGTAAAGTTGGCCAAGGAGTTTGAGGAAAAAGAGGAACTCCGTGAACGCATCGAAAGTAGCGCAACTTATCGAGAACTCTGGGACTATGCGTTAAAGCTAGAAGGGTTGACCCGCAACCAGGGAGTTCATGCCGCAGGGGTGGTGATTGGGGATCGGCCCCTCGATGAGCATGTCCCCCTGACCCGCGGTAACGAGGGCGAGATTGTCACGCAATACGACATGGGAGCGATCACTGATGTGGGTCTGCTGAAGATGGATTTCCTTGGTTTAAAAAACATGACCGTGATCCAAGAAGCGGTCGATCACATCCATGAGCACACACCTGATTTCGATATCTACGAAATCTCCTTAGAGGATGAGGTGACTTTTAAAATGTTAAACGCCGGCGAGACGATGGGTGTTTTTCAGTTGGAAAGTGGAGGGATGGTCGAAACTTGCCGGAAGTATGGGATCAATAAAATTGAGGATATCATCGACTTGCTCGCTCTCTATCGCCCTGGAGCGATGCAATACATTGACCAGATGATTGAGGTCAAAGAGGGGCGCTCCCAGCCGAAGTATGAGCACCCTCTGCTGGAGGAGATTTGTGGCAATACCTACGGGGTGATGATTTACCAAGAGCAGGTTCAAAATGCCGCAAAGCTATTAGCAGGCTACACTCTAGGAGGAGCAGATATCCTTCGTCGAGCAATGGGTAAAAAGAAGCCCGAAGAAATGGCGAAGCAGCGTGAGATCTTTGTTGCCGGAGCGAAGCAAACCAATGACATTGATGAACGCAATGCGAATCTTATCTTCGATAAGATCGCCGGTTTCGCCGGCTATGGATTTAATAAATCCCACTCAGCTTGTTATGGATTCATCTCCTACTGGACGGGATTTCTAAAGGCGAATTTTCCGATCGAGTTTCTCTCGGCTCTTCTCTCAAACGAGATCAACAATACCGACAAGATTGGTGTCTTTGTGAATGAATGTTTTCGGATGGGTTTTGAAATTCTCCCACCAGACCTTAACAAATCGATGTTGAGGTTTGCTCCGGAAGATGTTCTCGGTGGGAAACGAGCGATCCGTTACGGGCTTGCTGCCATTAAGAATGTGGGCTCAGCGGCAATGAAGCTGGCAATTGAAAATCGCGTGGCTCACGGTGAATTTGAATCCTTAGACGACTTTTGTAACCGATTGGATTCCAAAGTGATCAATAAGCGGATTCTTGAAAACCTGATCAAAGCGGGTGCTTTAGACTGGACCGGGGAAACCCGAGCCGCGATGACGGACCGGCTTGAGAAGGTTGTTGCTAGTGCAAGTAGTGCTCAAAAAGATCGTGCCTCTGGTCAAGGAGGCTTGTTTGATGCGATGGAGTTTTCTTCAGCTCCTGCCGCTTCAAACGAATTTGGCGGTTTGGAGGAGTGGCCCAAAGACGAACGCCTCGAGCATGAAAAGGAATTGCTTGGTTTTTATGTCACAGGACATCCGCTGGATAAGTTTAGAGGGGTTGTCGACTCTGATCGATTTGTAAAACTAGGACTCTTGGATGATTTGGACCTACGAGATAAGAGGGCTCGTTTTTCTTTCGCGGGGATGGTTAGGAGTGTGGAGCATAAGGTGACCAAAGCGGGTAAACCTTTTGGAGTACTCAGTGTCCAAGATTTCACCGGAGATCGGGAGATGGTTTGCTGGAGCGAGAGTTATCTACCAGCTCGCGATGCTGGTTTGATGGAGGCGGGAAAAGTCATCCAGTTTAAGGCACAAGTCACCGTCGACGACCGCACTGAGCAAAGAAGGCTCTCTGGGTCTCAGATTAAAGAGCTTAAAGTTCGCAAACCTGGGAAAAAGGGAACCTTAGAATTAACCCTTTGGTCGGGTCGTCACAACGACAACGATCTCGAAAAAATCAAAAGTATTTTGGCCGAGTATCCGGGGAAAGCGCCGGTTTTATTGCATATCCAAAATGGAGCGGGCCGAAGAGTGACCATCGAAGCGGGAGAGGAATTCTACGTCAACCCAAGCCCAGCGCTCAATCGTGAGCTCGCGAGCTACCTGAGCTAGAGTGGAGTGCCTCAGCGAGCGCTGCTGATTGTTTCTTGCGCGATGAGTCAGGGGGGGTCGTAGAAACCCTTCGAGTCAGTGAAGATCGCTGAACTTACTCGTCTTTTGGCATGACCCTTAGGGAGCTAATCGCATCTCGCCTGATCCACACATCTGCAGCAGGTTTTCCGCTCTCGATAATGAGGTGGTTTTTGTGAATCTCCTTCACCTTTACCCAGACTCCTTGGGTGTCGTGCCCGGTTGATGTGAATCTGATTTTATCTCCAGCCTCGACCAAGCTACTCAGTCCGTCACTTCGATCGAAGAGGGTGGATCTCACTTGGCAGAAGGCAATGAGCCCCAACGCGATGGTCACAGCGAAATGCAGAGTTTTTTGAAACATTGTTGAGAAGTAAATTGAATTCGTCCTGAGCGCATGGTGGTTTTTGAGTGATCCTTGTGCGTTGAGCCTCTTGTGTATCAATATGAGAATCCGGGCATTTCGAGGACTCAGAATGTCCTGAAGGATCAATCAAAGTGTGGGCCTCGCGGCCTTGAGTTAGACCCGTTGAACATCAACCCATTGTCCAGTTTTTGCGGATTCTAAAACCGCATCACAGACATACTGGGTGCCTAGCGCATTTCGGAAATCGGGAAATGCCTTTGATTCTTGCGGGTTGTCGAGATGCTTCATGAACTCGACCGCACCATGGACAAACGAGTGCTCGTAGCCGAGGCAGAGTCCTGGCACCCACCAATTTCCGGTGTAGGGATGATCTCCATCCGAAACGTGGATGCTTGACCATCCTCGCGTTTCTCCCGGCACATTGTGATCGAAATAAGATAAACGATTTAAGTCATGGAGATCCCAAGAAAGGGATTTGTTTTGACCGTTGATTTCGAAAGTTTTTAACGCTTTGTGCTCGCGGGCATAGCGCGTTGATTCAAAAATTGCCATCGAGCCATTTTCGAACCGAGCTAAGAAGGCGCAGGCATCGTCGATAGTAACGGGGTGGCGCTCTCCGGTTTCTTGATGAACCCGCTCTTTAATGAATGTCTCTGTCATTGCCGAGACACTGACAATATCTCCGTTGATCCAACGGGCACAATCAATGTTGTGGGCAAGAAGATCACCAGTGACTCCGGAGCCTGCCGAAGCGGCATCAAGTCGCCACAGAGCTTCTCCCCCTTGAGGTAAGTCTTCTGACATCGTCCAGTCTTGGAGGAAATTGGCACGGTAGTGGAAGATCCGCCCAAGTTCTCCTGAGTCGACGATTTTTTTGGCAAGAGTGACAGCCGGGAGAAAGCGATAGTTATACCATACGAGATTGGCTAGACCGGAAGCTTCGATGGCTTCAACCATCTTGAGACCTTGGCCTCCATTGAGCGCAAGGGGCTTCTCACACAGAACCATTTTGCCATTTTCGATGGCTGCCATGGCAATGTCGTAGTGAGAATCATTTGGAGTGCAGATGTCGATGGCGTCGACGTCATCTCGTCTGACGAGCTCACGCCAATCAGTTTCGGTGTCTGCATAGCCCCATTTTTGAGCGAATGCTTTCACCTTTTCTTCAGAGCGACCGCAAATGACCTGACGCACAGGAACGTGTTGAGTATCAAAAAAGTGATCTAGTTGGCTGTAGGCATTCGAATGAGTGCGCCCCATAAAGCCATAGCCGACGACACCAATACGGACTGGTTTTTTATTCATGGTAATAAGGTCTGTTAAAAAGTTGAGACGTTTGAAACGCGATCACTGAGCCTCGCGAACTTGGATCATGGTTTCGAGAATGGTATTCCAAGTCGATGAGTCTTCGAGCAGGCTATTGTCAAACATACATCCATCCCAGCAAATGTGCTCGATCTTTCGATCTGCGTGATCTTTAAGCCATTCGGAGGAACAGGCCACAATATCGAGCTTTCCATTCGGATCATCGGCAGGGCAGTGACGCCCGGTTTTATCATGCGCACCCGTGCCATGAACCGTCCCATCATTTTGAGCAACGTGGAAGTCGATCGTCCATGGGCGAAGCTTGTCGACCATAGAGCGATAAGCAGGCCAAAACTCTTCGTCGGTATGGCCTTCTTTTACCAGAGCGTGCTCGGGGGCATTGTAGCCAAGAAGATAGAGGTAAGTATGGGCAAGGTCTGATTGAAATCCGACGGTCTCAGGGAGTCCAATTGCCTCTAACAAATCAAGGGTGTCTTTCCACGAATGAATACCTCCCCAGCAGATTTCTCCCTCCATGGCAAGGCGCTCCCCATGATCCGCGGCGACTTGTGCGGCTCGTTTAATTGTTTCGGCAGCCAGGGCCGTATTACCTGCAGGGTCTTGAGCCCAGTCTTCAACACTACCGGCGGTATCAATGCGAATTGTACCGTATTGACGAACACCATGCGTCTTAAAAATGGACGCTGCTCGACAGGCTTTTTCAACCGCGAGAACAAAGTTGTCGCGATCTTCCTGAGATCCAAAGGCTGGGCCACCTACCGTGCCTTGCCACACTGGAGCGACAATCGTTCCAATTGTGAGGTTGTGCGAGGCGACTTGATCGGCGATTTGCTTGTAAGTGTCATCAGAAGCATCTGGATCGATATGAGGATGAAAGAGGAAGAAGTCGATCCCGTCATATTTTTGTCCATCGACTTCAGCGTTGACGGTGAGTTCGAGCATTCTCTCAAGAGAGATCGGAGGGTGATCGGTCCCTTCTTCCTTCCCGACAAGACCGGGCCACATGGCATTGTGAACTTTCAGACGACTCATAGTAACCGGTAAGCTAGAAGGTTGAGAGGAGGGCGCAAGAATATTGAAAAATCAAAAATCGTAGCGGTTGAGCATAGAGGTCCCTTTTAAAAACGAAGATCCACCGCATTTGATACGCAAAGTCCTCAGCGATTCTTCTGCAACTTTTCAGTCCCAACGGGGTTTTATTCTCGGATGAGAGCGATCAGTCAGATCAGTCAGATGAGAGCGATCAGAATTGCCCTATTACTCGGTATCGCTTCGCACTCAGGATTCGGATTCCCGCAGCTCTCATCGTGGCACAAAAAGGATGCGAGCAATTACGCGCGTTTGTTTGAGTCAACCGCTGAAGAAGCCAGTGGAGCGAGTGTGACGACATGGAGCCGTGGGGCGGGAGTGCAATCGTTACCCACTTACGCGGGAGTGAATCAGATTTCTTATTCTGCAAATTGGGTTTATATTCGCAGCTCAGGTCTAGCAGGTCACATCATGGGCCCTTGGTATCTTGACGAGGGGAAATCAGCAGGTTTTCCGAATTTTCCTTCCAATCTAGCGAAGATTTACCGGATCCCGCGAACTCCCGTCATTCCTGAGGTGAAGACCTCCACGGGTCTTGGAGCGACAGGGTGTATGGTCAATGGTGTTTCAATGTTTGATATGCGAGATGCCTTTTCCTACGTGAGCGCAAGTTCGATGGACGCGACCCCGGTAAATGGATTGAGGGGGGATGGAGTGTGGAATCGGGACGGCTATCACAATGAAAAGGTAACTTTTGATCCTGCCTATGCTCACCAGGCGATGAATCACTATCACTACCACGCACAGCCTATTGGCTTACGTTATCAGCTCGGAGATCATGTGGATTATGATGCGGTGACCAACCGCTATACAGAAAGCACAGCAGAGGTCACTCAGCATTCTCCGATTCTTGCTTGGGCTGCCGATGGACTACCGGTCTACGGACCTTAT
>JALRJZ010000069.1 GCA_023261045.1 Akkermansiaceae bacterium | reverse complement strand
ACTACCACTCCTATGGCTAAAAAGAAAGCTCCAGCAAAGAAAGTCGCAAAAAAGGCGGTGAAGAAAGCTCCAGCAAAGAAAGTGGTCAAAAAGGCTGTTAAGAAAGCTCCAGCAAAGAAAGTGGCCAAAAAGGCTGTTAAGAAGGCTGCTGCAAAGAAAGTGGCCAAAAAGGCGGTGAAGAAAGCAGCTGCAAAGAAAGTGGTCAAAAAGGCGGTGAAGAAGGCTTTTGCGAAGAAAGTGGCCAAAAAGGCGGTGAAGAAAGCTACTGCGAAGAAAGCGACCAAAAAGGTATCAGCTGATGAACAATCGCGTTCGGAAGCTCCAACAAGGAAGAATCTCGTTAAGAAGGTCGCTCGGCGGGCGAGGGTCATAAAAAAGGTCGAGAAAGAAGAGGATCTTGCCCCGATTGTTGTGAAGCGCCCTTACACTCGTCCCGAGAAACTGGCCAAGCTTTCGAGTTTTGAAAAGCGCCAGCAGAAAAAGCTCTTAGAGCTTAGAGATCAAATTACAGATTCGATGTATGGAATTCAGAACGACTCGATCAAAAATGCGAATGAAGGTTCGGATACCAGTGGTTCTGGAATGCATCAAGGTGATGCCGGTTCAGATGCCTATGACCGAGATTTTGCGCTGACGATGTTGTCAAAAGAAGCCAATGCTTTGGGTGAGATTGAGGAGGCTCTTCAACGACTTGAGCTTGGCACCTATGGAATTTGCGAAGAATCAGGAAAAAAAATCCCGCAGCCTCGATTGGAAGCGATGCCTTTTGCTCGGCTTACCGTTGAATGTCAGGCCGCTAAAGAACGGAGGGATTCTCTGAGTGACCACACGAATCGTGACTTTGGTTTTAATTGAGATTTGGTTGGTTAGGCTCAGCTTGCCCCAATCGTTCAAGGGATACTGGTTCTTCTAGATTTTCGATCGATCGAATTTTCGTCGCTTTCGATATCTCCTGTCTTTTGAAGGATGGCTCTGAGCTATTCTTTGGGGCTCAAAAAAGGGTACGGGGGTTTGACAGTTTCGTGGAATCTTCTCAGCCTTCTCAAAGCGATGAGCGATGAGAATGACAACTATGCTCTAGCAAGAATTGATCTTCCAGGTGCGAGCACTCATGGGTGGCAAGTACGCCTTCAGCGTCGGGGGGTGAAGTATGCTAAATTTTTTGGTGATCGTGTCTTTGGATCCTCGCTTCATGCGTTGCATGCCGCAAGAACTTGGAGGAACCATCTTCTCCAAAAGTTTGACGAATCTGAGCAAGCTCGAATCTGTAAGAGATCGACAAGAAATCGTTCAGGAGTTGTGGGGGTTTCTCGGGTCAGAGTGGTCACGAATGGTGTGTCGTACGAGTTTTGGCAAGCGACATGGTCTCCTGAGCCAGGAAGGCGTCGTTGCGTCAAGTATTCCATAAGGAGATATGGTGATCGCGAGGCTTTTCGTTTGGCTGTGCTTGCTCGAAAGGATGGCGTTGGGAGTTAAAATCGGTTTTTAAAAATTCTTTTCATTCCTGTTCTTGCCATCAAAAGCGACAATTGATTTCTTATTGGCCAACTTATGGAGCAATCTTCCGAATCATCTGAAATCATTTGTCGTCCGACTCAGTGGTTTTTCTGGCGTGCGATTCTCATGTTGGCGATGTTTGGAGGGTTTGGAGCTTATTTCCTCTATGATTGGAAAGTGGGTTATCCCAAGGCGAATTACATTGTTGCTCATTATCAGGCTTTTACCGACGCCGCAGAGGTGTGGGCTGATCAACGAGATCAGTGGGAAGATTATGTGTCAAAACAGACCATTCCATTTGGGGAAGACCAAACGATCTACCCTCAAGGAACTAATTTTTCAGAGCCATGGCCAGAAATTCTAGCAACGATGGAAAAAGGCAATGACGAGGAACTTTGGACCATTTACAGCGGGAAAATGGGTTGGCCTCAGAAAGTGAATCTTCAAGAAGATCAAAAATCTAAACGCAAGATTACCGAGCAGTTGGTGGCCGCGATCATTTGTTTTTCCCTCACCCTAATCACGCTTTTCTTTTTAATTCGGACAAAGGCAAGGGTCATGAAGGTCAATCATGAGGGCTATTTCCCTCCAGGAGGAGATGTCATCCCATTTGATCAAATGACCCGCCTCGATAAGCGGAAGTGGGAAACAAAAGGACTTGCGCTCATTACCTATTTGGAGGGAAGCCAAGAGAAAAAGGCGAAGATTGATGGGATGGTTTATGGGCAGTTTAAAGAAGAAGATGGAGCGCCCGCTGAAGCTCTCTTCCAAAGAGTGTTGAGTCAATTTCAGGGAGAGTTAGTAGAGCTTGTCGAAGAGGATGACACGGATGAGTGACATCAAAAGGACGAGAATAGTTAAATTTTAAGAGTTGCCAATTGTGAGGATCCCCGATAGGTCAGATTTCACATCCAAATAATCATGGCTGACAACATCACAGAAAAAGTTACAGAAATCATCGTGGAGCAACTCGGCGTGAGCGCTGATCAGGTGAAACTTGAATCCAAAATGATCGAAGACCTTGGTGCGGATTCTCTCGACGCCGTTGAACTCGTCATGGCCGTGGAGGAAGAGTTTGGTATCGAAGTTCCAGATGAAGATGCTGAAAAGTTGATTTCCGTGGGCGATATCGTTTCTCACGTCGAAAACGCTCAGGGCTAAATTTATAGTTTTTATTACGAATCGGAAGGCAGGATCCTCATGGGTCCTGCCTTTTTCGTTGGCTATTGGTCGCATATAGTCGATAGTCACGGCGAGGAATGGTAAATCCTGATGACTTCCAATATGCGATGGAAACGACTCGTGTTCTCCACGAGCCTGACCGTCGAATTGATACCTTTGGTTCCACGAGGTTCGAGTTTCATATCCTCAGCGAACAAATGGATAGTGTTGGAAAGGTCGTCATCCGGCGGGGAGAGGTAGAAGCCCAAAAACCTCAACTCATTAAACCAGCTGGATTCTCAGATATTGAGCTTGAGGGCTTTGACCCTAAGGTGATGCAAGTCATTGAACATTTGAGGGAAATTGGTGCGGATTTGAGCTTTCTGCGTTATGGATTTCAGTTTCGTCGTAGTCATGTTTCTGAGGAAATCGTTCATGATCGTATGGAGACGGTTCGCGATAACATCATGGCTGAAGTTCGCAGAACCGGTAATCCAAGTTTAGCGGTCATCGAGAGTGTGGATGACGCTTGGGAGGTAGGTGTGATGAAGTTCACCCTTGAAATGATTATTAAGTCTTCCGAAATCAATCGCTTCGATTTTAAAAGAAAGGGACTTCTTTAGGGGAGAAAATGAAAGGGTTGATGACCATTCTCAAAGTTTTCGCGACTTTGATCGTGATTGGAATCCTTGGGGCTACGGTCTTTTTTCTAAAAAGGTTTCAGGAGGAATTTGCTCCCAATCGTTCAGCCGAAGAGCGAACACTTGAACAGATTGCCGAAGACAACGAAAGAATTGGATTTGAACCCGGGCAAAGTGAATTCAACCGGGCATTGCAGCTGATCGCTCTTGAGAAGCTCGATGAAGCAAGAGAGAAGCTTCTCTTTATTCAAAATGTGTATCCTGATTCGACTTGCGGTCCGGAAGCTCGGCGTATTTTAGGAGAAATCAATTTGGATCAGATCCTTTCAGTTGAAAATATGGCCAATAAGCTGATCCACACAGTTCAGCCGGGTGAAGGCTATCTAAAAATTGCCACAGAGAACCAAACAACTCTCGATGCCATTATGTATCTCAACGGTTTGTTGGATTTGAGAGCGTTACACGCCGGTGATGAATTGGTGGTGATGCCACTCGATTTTAAATTGGTGATCAATCTCCCAAAAAGTCGCGTTGAATTATTCCATCGAGATCAAATCAACAAAGAACATGTTTTTGCAAAGGATTACTCGATTCATCGAATAGGAATGAAGAATTTGTCAGGTAAGAGGTTTCATTCACAGATGTCTAAAAAATTCGGTGAAATCAACGGTCGTGCCTATCAGCCGACGAATCCATCTTATCAATTTGCGAGTAAGGTCCTGGGTTTTTCGCTTGGTAATCGGTTCATTCAGCTACGTGCGGACCACTCTGGAGAAGAAGATTTGGATCAAACGGGAATTTTTTTAGCGGCATCGGACATGGAGGAATTATCGATGTTGATAAGAATAGGAAATGAGGTGGAACTGGTGTCCGCTCGGTGATACACTCAACCCATCACGACAAGAATATGGAGCTGCTGGAATTCGAAAAGCCAATCGCGGAATTAGAAAAGGAGCTTGAACAGCTTCAGGAAAAATCTCGGTCTCAAAATATTGACCTTTCTGCAGAAATTTCTGCAATTGAGGTCAAGCTCGATGAAACACGGCGCCAAATTTATGATCACCTGACTCCTTGGCAAAGGGTGCAAATCGCCCGTCATACAAAGAGGCCTTTTATGATGGATTATGTGGCAAATGCTTTTGATGACTTTATGGAGCTCCACGGTGATCGGATCGTTGGGGACGATGATGCCATGCCGGGCGGTTTTGCGACGATCGATGGCATCAAGTGCGTTGTGATTGGTCATCAAAAAGGAAGAGATCTTAAGGAAAACCTCAAAAGAAACTTCGGAAGCGCTCATCCTGAAGGCTACCGGAAAGCACTGCGTTTAATGCAGTTAGCAGAGAAGTTTTCTCTCCCAGTGGTTGCGCTGATCGACACACCTGGAGCTTTTCCCGGGATTGGGGCCGAAGAGCGAAATATTGCAGAAGCGATTGCGCGGAATCTTCGCGAAATGATGCTCATTAAGGTGCCCATTGTTGCGGTGGTGCTTGGTGAAGGTGGCTCAGGTGGTGCACTCGGAATTGGCGTCGCTGATCGTGTTTTGATGATGGAGAATGCCTATTACTCAGTCATTAGTCCTGAAGGTTGCGCTGCGATTCTTTGGAAGCATCGAAAGCATGCTCCTGAGGCAGCGCAGGCGATGAAGATTGCGGCTCCGGATCTCGCAAAGTTAGGCCTTATCGATGGGGTTATTGAAGAAGTTGCTGGTGGAGCTCACCATGATGTGAAAGCCGCGGCGCAATCGCTCAAAAAAATGGTTTCTGAGAGTATTCGAGAGCTCCAGGTTTTTTCAGAAGATGAGCTTAAAGCCCAACGTTATGAGAAATTCCGCAAGTTTGGAGCTTGGGAAGAGCTCAGCAATGGTTGACTGATCAAAGAATAATGAGGTTTTCGCAAAGTCTGAGGACATCGTGAAAATCATGCGACTCGAGTAGTCCATAGGCATCGTGAGAAGTGATGCGTCTTTTTCTTCGCTCTCCAGGCGGAAGATACCATGCAAACGAGGTTGCAGGTGAGGTCATTCCACAGAGGAATCGAGCGAGTTGTCGGGGTGTCCGCAGAGCAGGGTGTCTTGTCGATCCAAGATTGTTGATGACCTCAAGATCATCAGTTGTGATCTCTGCTGGTCGAGTCGAGGGAAGGGAGTCAATCTGATGAGGGTTTTGGCAATAATGACAGTGGCCACACGGAGGAATATCTTCGTGAAAGTGTTCGAGTAAAACTTGGTAAGAGCAGCGATTTCCCAAGCAGTATGAAATGACTTGGTCGAGCCGCTTGAGGTTGTCTTGTTCCTTCTGATCAAACAGCTGAATCATGGATTGTGTGATTTCTTTGTAATCGCTACTTGGGCAGTTGATTTGGTAAGTATGACGCAGTTGTGAGGCTTTGAGTGTGAGCTCACCAAGGTTCTCGAGCTCAATGAGAGTTTTGATGACCTTTTGGCGTGAAACCTGAAGTTGCTTTGCGGCTTCTACGGGATTGATTTCAAGCCATTGTCTCCCAAGCTTACCAAGGTTGAAGAGTTTTGACAGGAAGTCTTGTTGGCCTTGGTCGAAGCCCTTGAGAAGCCTTTCTTTACTTTGGGTGAATTGTAATTTGTAGAGCGAGAAAAACCGCTCGGTAGGTTGGATGTAACCATCCATTTCGAGGTAAGTAAGAATAGTTTTGATGACGTGGAGACGAATGTCATAGACTCGAGAGAGTTCTGAAATTGAAAGATCAAATTCTCCGCGTTGTTCCAGAATCTGTCGAAGAACAGCCCTCAAAGCTGATGCCGGGGGGGTGTCTCCATAGGTAAAGTTTGCGAGCGGACGCAGGTCGTCTAGGCAGGCAAGTAGTTCACACTCAGAGGACTTTCCATCACGGCCAGCTCGACCAATTTCTTGTGAATAGTTTTCTAAGGATTTAGGAAGGTTAAAGTGATAAACCGCTCTAATGTCTCCCTTGTCAATTCCCATCCCAAAGGCAATTGTTGCACAAATGATAGGGATTTTCCCGCTCATGAATTCTTCTTGGATTTCAGATCTTACTTCTGGTCGAAGACCAGCGTGATAGGGTCGAGCTGACAGTTGGTTCTTTTTTAGGATGGCTGCGAGGGCTTCGGCTTCGTGTTGGAGGGTGGTGTAAATAATAGTTGCCTGCTGAGGAGCCTGTTTGAGTTTTTCGATCAGATAATGTTTTCGTTTTTCAGCTGAGATTGGAGTGATCTTTAAGTTTAGGTTTGGGCGGTAAAAAGTCAGCTGGTGACGGTCTTTTTTTCTTATTTGGAAATGCTCACAGATGTCCTGAGCGACTCTTTGAGTTGCGGTTGCTGTGAGGCACAAGACGCTTGGAATATTGAGCTCTCGTGAGAGATCTTTTAATTTGAGGTAATCTGGGCGGAAGTTGTGCCCCCATGCGGAGATGCAGTGTGCTTCATCAATTGCAAGGAGTGAAATCGACAGTTCCGACAAAAGACGTTGAAAGCTTTGGTTGGTGAATCGCTCTGGTGCAACATACAAGAGTTTCAACTCATGATCTCTAAGCTTTCTGTAGAGCTCTTGAGTTGTCTCGTTCTTGAGGGTTGAATCGAGTCGGGCGGCTGAAATGTTTTGAGCCTCGAGGTGATCAACTTGATCTTTCATCAACGCAATTAAGGGGGAAACGACGATCGTGAGTCCCGGTAAGATGAGAGCAGGGAGTTGATAGCAAAGTGATTTTCCTCCGCCTGTCGGAAACACCGCAAGAGCTGAATGCCCTGCAAGGATGGATTCAATCACAGCCCGTTGCCCAGGTCGGAACACGCGATAGCCAAAATAGCGTTCCAATTGATGAGTCAGGTCCACTTCCAGAAAATGAATGATTTTGCTCTTAAGTCACGAAATACTAGAAATGAGCCCTTTGTGCCTTGCTATTCGAGTGGCTTTTGGGTGCTGCTCAAAGAGCCATGGTTGTGGCGCTTTGTAGGTGTCATCATGCAGGAGGCAGTGAGAGCTCAAGGCTTTAAAAAAAATGATTTTTATTCACATTAGATGAGAAAAATCGAAATGCGGAGGAAAAGGCGTGACGACGCTAGTGAACGGTTTAAAAACACTCCTGAGCGCATGGGGAAAAAGGTAACCTACCAAGAAGCAGGCGTCGACACTCGGGCAGCCGCGGCCCTTGTCGGCGATATTAAAGGGGATGTTTCTCGAACTCAAAAACAGAGGCAGCTGTTCAATTCGTTTGGACTCTTTGCGGCGGCCTTTGATTTGAGTGACTACCAAAAGCCAGTGATTGTGACTGGTTGTGACGGAGTAGGGACAAAATTGGAACTATTGCTCGAACGTGAAATGGAGCAAGAGGCTGGGAAGGACCTCGTTGCTATGAGCGTGAATGATATTATCACGACCGGTGGTGATCCGCTTTTGTTTTTGGATTATATTGGGATTGAAAAACTCCATCCTGAGCGGATTACAAAGCTGATCAAAGGGATGTGTGATTATCTCGAGGATTGCGGGTGTATTTTGGCGGGTGGTGAGACGGCCGAAATGCCAGGATTGGTTCCACACGACGTCGTTGAACTCGCTGGCTTTTGTATTGGAGCAGTTGAGAAAGAGGAACTAATCCAGCCAGATACGGTTGAAATTGGAGACGTGCTTGTGGGGTATGCGTCTGATGGATTTCATGCCAATGGATGGAGTCTTGTCCGTCGGATTTTTGCGGAGCATCAAAGCCAATTTAGTGAAGGTGAGATTCGCGAAATGCTCGCTCCAACCCGCCTCTATCATGATGTGACAAATGGTCTTAAGGCAAAGGGAGTGATTCCAAAGGCGTATGCCCACATTACGGGTGGAGGATTGCCAGAAAACCTTGAGCGTCTTTTCTGTGGAATGGGTGCTGATCTTGAAGTGCCCTATTGGGAAAGTGAGCCGATTCAAAAACTTCTGTCTTTCACGGATGCAGAGGATCGTTTCCACACTTTTAACATGGGAATTGGTTGGGTTTCGGTGGTTTCTCCCGATCAGGTAGAGGCTGCGTGCTCAGTTGGGTCCGGGGGAGTTGTTTTAGGAGAAGTGAGAGCGGGGGAAGGGGTGCAGGCTCGTGTTAAATCTTGATGAGTTCTTAGATTCATGAGCGATAAGCTAACTCACGAATGCGGTATTGCGGTTGTCCGTCTCAAAAAACCGTTAGCTTACTATCAAGATCGTTATGGAACGGCCTTATGGGGGTTTAATAAGTTATTTCTTCTCATGGAGAAACAGCATAACCGAGGCCAAGATGGGGTTGGTATTGGTTGTGCGAAAATTGGAATGCCTGCTGGACAGCCGTACATCTTCCGGAGGCGTGATGCTAAAAAGGACTCGCTGGCTAGGCTCTTTAGGGCTGAATTAAAATCTCTGGATAAGAAAGTTCGTAAAAAGGTCATTGATCCTGACGACCCTGAAGATGTTCGGCGCGGATTTAGTTTTGCCGGTGAAATTTACTTAGGGCATTTGCGTTATGGAACTTCCGGTCAATTCGATAATGGCTCATGCCATCCGTATCTTCGTCGAAGCAACTGGCCGACAAGGACACTCATGGTGATGGGGAATTTCAACATGACCAATACTGCTGAGCTCAATCAGCGTATGATGGATCGTGGTCAACATCCAGTTTTTGGGACAGACACCCAGACCGTGCTTGAGGAAATTGGTTTCCATCTTGATGAGGCGCATACAGGTATTTATCACAGTTTAAGGGATGAAGGGATTGATGGTGATGAGACTGCGGAGCTGATTTCGGAACGTTTAGATTTAGGCCAGATCGTCTCTGAGTCCGCGGAAGGATGGGATGGGGGTTATGCGATCTCTGGGGTTGTTGGGAATGGTGATCTCTTTGTGATGCGTGACCCAAGGGGAATTCGACCTTGCTTCAAATATGAGACTGACGAGGTGATCGCATTCGCCAGTGAGCGAGTTCCATTAATGACTGTTTTTGAGGCAGACCAGAAAATGATCTCGCCGCTTGAGCCGGGGACCGTGGTCACCGTAAAAAACAGTGGGGAGGTGAAAACTCGTCGTTTTGCTGACCCGGTAGAGCCACGACCTTGTTCTTTTGAGCGGATCTATTTCTCTCGGGGGAATGATCCAGAGATCTACCAAGAGCGTAAAGCGATGGGTGCTGCATTAGTTGATCAAATCGTCACATCCATCAACGATGATTTTGAAAACTCGGTTTTCTCGTTTGTTCCCAATACAGCCGAGACTGCCTATTATGGCTTGATGGAGGGGCTTCGTCTTTATCGACGTAAACAGGTCCGCGATGATATTCGTCGAGCAATTTCTGAAGGAAATCTTTGCGAAAATAAATTAGACGATCTGATCATGCGCAATTGGCCTGTTGGCGAAAAGGTTGCTCATAAGGATATTAAGCTTCGAACGTTCATCTCTCAGGAAAGTGGGAGGAATCAGTTGGTTTCCCACGTTTATGATATTTCCTATGGTGTCGTGCCTGAGGGAGGATCTCTGGTTGTTCTCGATGATTCCATTGTTCGGGGAACAACTCTAAAGCAATCGATCCTTAAGATTCTTGCGCGGACTAAGCCGGGGAAAATTGTCATCTGCTCGACGGCTCCCCAGATTCGATACCCTGATTGCTATGGCATCGATATGTCAGAAATGGGAAAGTTTATTGCCTTCCAGGCAACGATCAATCTTCTTGAGCGCAGTGGTCAGGCTAGTCTGATTGATGAAGTTTACCAGGATTGCCTCAGGGAGATGGAGAAACCTCGGGAAGAAAGACTCAATGCGGTGAAAAAGCTCTATTCACCTTTTAGTGATGAGGATATTTCGGCGGAAATTGCGAGGATCGTTACCCCCGAGGATATTGATTGGCATGGAGAGGTGGAGGTGATTTTTCTCTCAGTTGAAAACCTGCACCGATCAATTAGTCAATCTTCAGGCGACTGGTATTTTACGGGCGATTACCCCACCGTTGGTGGTTACTCTGTCGTCAATCGTGCCTTCCTTCATTGGAGGGAGGGTAAGGCAGGACGGAGTTACGATTTGCCGCTTTAAATCGCCCTAAAGCTTTAGCGACTGGCACCAAGCTGTCTTGGCGATCAAGGCTGTCGCAAATGCTGCGATCCCTTCGTGCCTGCCCACAAACCCCATCGTTTCGTTTGTCGTTGCTTTGATGCCGATTTGAGATGGTGTGAGCTTCAGGGAAGACGAGATGGCCTCTTTCATCTTGCTAGCGTACGGCAGCACTTTGGGTGCTTCGGCAACGAGGGATGAGTCGATATTTAAAATCGTATAACCTGATTCTTCGCAAAGAGACTGACACTTTTCGAGAATGCGCAGTGATGAGATGTCTTTGCAACTGGGCTCTCCTGGCGGAAAATAATAGCCAATATCTGGGAGTCCAAGAGCGCCAAGAATGGCATCAGCGATTGCGTGGGATAAAACGTCGGCATCAGAGTGACCCTCTAAACCATGAGTATGTTGAATCTCAACGCCTCCAATAATTAACGCCCGGCCTTCTGCAAATTGGTGCACGTCATATCCAATACCAGTTCTTATCATAAGATTTCTTCGATGGGAATTTTTCCGTTGGAGGCGACGATGGAGTAGACATCTGGATTGTTATCGTGGGGGGTGAGGGTGACTTTCCCCCCTGTGGCTTCAATCATGAGCTTTCCTGCGGCAATATCCCATAAGGAAATCCGTGATTCAATATAAGCATCGAGACGACCACTGGCGATGTAGGCCATTCCCAGGGCAGCCGAACCCATCATGCGCATTTTGCGAGCGCGAAGAGAGCCCTTTTTAAAGCGTTCAAGTCCTGTTTGGAGAGCCTCTTCGTCTTTGCCACAGCCAACAAATAGAATGGACTCTTCGAGTTGATCTCGATCGCTGACTCCAACTTGCTGGCCATTGAGCTGAGGCTTTTGTCCCTTTTCGACAGTCCAAAGTTCATCAATCATCGGGTCGTAGATGACGCCGAGAACAATTTCTTCATTCACCCTTTTGGCAATCGAAATACAAAAGTGAGGAATCCCATAAAAGAAATTCACCGTTCCATCGATCGGATCAACGATCCATTGATGTTCTGAGGTTTGATCTCCAGCGAGACCTTCTTCTCCGTAAATTGCGTGATCTGGAAACTGTTGGAGTAGGATTGTTGTAATGAGATCTTGAGACTCTTTATCGAGTGCAAGCTTCAGATCGTGATGCAGGGCCTCGTCAACTTCTTTGGGAGCGTGAAAGTTGTGTCGGAGGAGTTTTCCGGCTTCTTTGGCAGCGAACACTGCAGTTTCAAGTTCGATCACAGGCGAATTATGAAGAGATTCTCAGTAGAAGCGAGGAAGTTATGAGCTCACCTT
>JALRJZ010000068.1 GCA_023261045.1 Akkermansiaceae bacterium | reverse complement strand
AGACCTCACCCACGACTCCGATTGGCCGCAAATCTAAGACGGATCCCCGTGGTGCGATCGACCGCCCCATCAACCCGATGGCACAATTGATCTCTAGTGGAGCAACTTTTGTTGCTCGGACACATGCCGCTCAAGTCAAACATATGAATGAAATGTTCGAGCGAGCTATCCTTCATCCAGGTTTTGCCGTTGTTGAAACATTGTCTGAATGCACGATGTTTTATCCGGGAGCTTTTGACAGCGGAAATCCGCGAAAAGGCGGGGCTTTTGACCTTGTTGATGAAACCACTCAAGATATGGAGTCGATTGCGGCTGCAATGGACCTGAGCCAAGATCTTAACCCTGGGAAATTTGGGGTCTATTATGAAACTCGACGCCCTACTAAAAATGAGCTCGAGAGAGAATGGCTCACGGATGCTCAGAGCAAAAATCAGGGTGTGAGTGAGCGAGATCTCTTAAGACAACGATTTGCTTCCATGCGCTAGTTCTGCTACCGGAAATCCACCCATCAGGTGATAGCTCTTTTCATTCTGTTGGAATCTCTTTTGCAGCTGCGTGCAGCCAGTAACTAGGGCGGAAGGGCCCCGATCCAACCCTTATTAAGGACCTCTTCGTTGGGAGTTACCTCTAGTCGCTTAAATCCTTCTAAGAAGGCAAAAATGCTTTGCGACAAACAAGGCAAAATTTACACCGCGAAGAGCCTAGGCCCATAGATAGTCTAACGAGCCTCTCTAAATGGATCTTATTCACCTAAGAACTTGTCGCCTCTTGGGACTTCTTGCCTCCCTTTGATTTAAAGACAATCTCTTTTGCTCCCTTTTTAACTTTGGCCGTGACCTGACATCCCTCCACAATCTCGCCACTTAACAGTGACTCAGCGAGAGGATCTTCTAAAAGCCGCTCCACTGCACGACGCATTGGACGAGCACCATATTCAGGATCGTATCCCTCTGAAACGATCAGATCACGAGCACTCCCCTCAAGCGACAAGGTAATTTCCTTTTCTTCCAAGCGCCCCTTCAACTTAGAGACCTCGAGGTCCACGATTTCGTTGAGATGCTCTTTCTCGAGCATATGAAAGACAACAAGCTCATCGAGTCTATTTAAGAACTCGGGACGGAAATGCTTCTTAGCCATTTCCTCGATCTTGATCTTCATTCCATCAAAATCAGCGCCCTCTTCCGACATCGCGCCAAATCCAAGAGATGTTTGACGCTTAATCGATTCCGCTCCGACATTCGAAGTCAGAATAATAATGGTGTTTCTAAAATCGATTTTACGTCCAAAGCTATCTGTCACCATTCCTTCCTCAAGCACTTGCAACAAGATATTCATGACATCCGGATGAGCCTTTTCGACCTCATCAAATAAGACCACTGAATAGGGCCGGCGCCTCACGGCTTCAGAAAGTTGACCACCTTCCTCATACCCAACATATCCAGGAGGCGACCCGATCAAGCGACTTGAACTAAACTTCTCCATGTATTCAGACATATCGATCTGAATCAGCGCCTCAGCATCGCCAAACATGAAATTGGCGAGGTTTCGCGCAAGATAGGTCTTACCAACCCCTGTTGGGCCAAGGAAGAGAAACGAGCCGATTGGCCGCCTAGGATCTTTGAGATCTGCCCGCGAACGACGCAAAGCTCTTGAAATTGCTACAACCGCTTCATCCTGCCCGATCACAGTTACCTTTAAATCCTCCTCCATTCGAAGCAGCTTAGCAGCTTCCTTTTGCTCCATACGCTGGAGCGGAACTCCGGTCCACTTCGAGACAACCGCCATGATATCATCTTCAACAATATCCACCACCTTCTCTTCACTCTCCCCGCGCCAGCCCTCGACTTGCTCATCCAACAGCTTACGCGTGCTTTTCTCCTCATCTCTGAGAGCAGCTGCCTTTTCAAAGTCCTGATCGTTAATCGCAGCGACTTTTTCATCATTAATTTCCGCAATTTTAACTTCCAGATCTTTTAACGAGCTCGGTCGAGTCATCGTTCGAATACGAGCTCGAGATCCAGCTTCATCGATCACATCGATGGCTTTATCAGGTAGAAAACGACTCGTGAGATACCGTGAAGTAAGCTTCACCGAGGCCTCTAACGCGTCATCAGCATAAGACACCTTGTGATGAGACTCATACTTCTCACGCAATCCCTTCATGATCTCGATCGCATCTTCAATAGTCGGCTCATCAACCTTAACCTGCTGAAAACGTCTCTCTAACGCTGAATCCTTTTCTATATGCTTGCGAAACTCATTAAGGGTGGTCGCACCAACACATTGAAGCTCCGAGCGACTGAGCGCAGGCTTGATAATATTTGACGCATCCATTGCTCCCTCAGCAGATCCAGCGCCAACGATCGTGTGTAATTCATCAATAAACAGGATGACGTTTTTCACCTTACGTATCTCGTCCATCACCGCTTTGATTCTCTCCTCGAACTGCCCTCGATATTTTGTTCCAGCAACCATCAGGGCCAAATCAAGAGTGACGACTCTCTTGTCTCGTAAAATCTCAGGCACATCACCTGCGGCAATCTCTTGAGCAAGACCTTCAACAATCGCGGTTTTACCCACACCCGCTTCTCCGACGAGAACAGGATTATTCTTTGTCCTACGGCAAAGAATTTGAATCACTCGCTCGATCTCTGCACTTCGTCCTATCACCGGATCTAACTCTCCATTCTGGGCCAACTTTGTTAAATCTCGCCCAAACGCTTTGAGCGCCGGTGTCTTCGTTTTTCCATCACCACCCTCAAGCTCATCAACATCACCCTCATCCTCATCCTCAAATTCAAACTCGTCCTCTGAATCCTCAGTGTTGAAATTCGGATCAATCTCAGCAAGCACCTCGTTTCGCGTTGTCTGAAGATCAATTTTCAGGCTGGTAAGAACTCTCGCTGCCATTCCTTCCCCCTCTCTGAGCAAACCAAGAAGGATATGCTCAGTTCCAACATACGAATGATTAAGCTGTTTCGCTTCTTTATTAGCGAGAGCTAAAACTTTTTTTACCCTCGGAGTGTAGGGGATATTCGCTGAAGTTTTTTGATCGGGCCCCATTCCAACCTCCTTTTCAACCTCCATCCGCACCGATTCTAAGTCTAAGCCCATTCGTTGAAGAACGCTCACAGCAACCCCTTGACCAAGTTTGATCAAACCAAGCAAGACATGCTCTGTGCCGATGTAGTTGTGGTTGAAGCGTTCAGCCTCTTTCCGGGCAAGGGCTAGCACCTGTTGGGCCCGTGGCGTAAAATTATTCATAGGAGGTATATTTCAACGAATGGTTTAAATGTCTTATTCTGAGATATCAATAGCAGGTGGTAAAATAGAATGCAACTGATCACGAATCATTTGGGCCCTCAGAATATCTCGTGCTTCTGGTTCTAGTTTTTTTTCTGCAGCCCACTGGAGGTGCGCTGGCTGTGTTCCCATAAAAAGTCGATCACACACTTCTTGGAGCGAAGTAGAAAAAATCTCCAAATCTGCACCCAAGCGTAGCATCGAAAGGTGGTTTAACGCTTCCTTAGAACTAATGATTTGCGCATGGGTGAGAATCCCTGCAGCACGACCGACTCGATCTTTCAACATGACCGGCTCATTTTTCAAGAGTCGCTGACGCGCTTGCTGCTCATATCTCGAAATATCACCGATCACTTTCGTCAAGTGTCTTAGAATATCTTGCTCACTTTCTCCCAAGGTCGACTGGTTCGATATTTGATAGAGATTGCCGAGAGATTCGGTTCCCTCTCCATAAAGTCCACGAACTGCCAACCCCAACTTACCCACCCCTTTTAAAACTTGTCCAATCTGCTCATTTAAGACCAGACCTGGGAGATGGAGCATCGCGGAGGCTCTCATTCCTGTCCCCAGATTCGTCGGGCAAGCGGTGAGATATCCCCACTTTGCATCAAAAGCAAAACAGAGTTTTTTCTCTAATTCTTGATCGACCTGATGAGCTAGACGATACGCCTTTTCGAGATTGAGACTTGGCTGAATTGCTTGAATCCTCAGGTGATCCTCTTCATTGATCATTAAGCTCAGGGACTGCTTGCGATTGATTACCGCCGCACTTCCCTCATTGCGAGCAGCCTGCTCTCTACTAATTAAATGGCGCTCCACCAAAACCTGCTTCTGCAACGACTCTAAGTCCGACAATTCACAAAGAAATCCATTTTGCATCCCTGGCAAGTCCTTTACCACCGCCTGCACTTTGGAGAGTACTTCCTTTCTCTCATTCTTTCTCGCCCATCCAGGATAGCTCGCACCGGCGAGATTGCGGGCTAAGCGAACTCGACTTGTTAATACAACAGACGTTTCTGAGTCTCCGCTCGTCATCCAATCTGCTGGATGCTTCATCAAAGTGGCAAAACGCATCATTTCCCAACCTCCCTCTCCGCTTTTAACCGCTCAAGCTCATCTCTTAATTTTGCCGCGTCTTCATAGCGTTCGTCAAAAATGGCCTTCTCAAGCTCAAGCTCCTTTTTCTTAAAGCTTTCATCGAGTTCAATTTGATGAACCAATCCTGAAGGAACGTGGCCTACATGAGATTCCCCCTTATGCATCGAAGACAAACGACGACCAATCTCAGGTGCAAAAGCCCCGTAACAATCGGGACAACCGAGACGCCCAACCTTTTTAAGATCCCCAAGAGTGAAGCCACAAGTATCGCAGCAACCCGAATTTGAACGATCAGAAGAAACGAAACCCGAACTCTCACCTGAACCTGAGGAAGGCTTGAAAGCCTCTCCAGCCATAAGAAGACTGTTAGGGTCAGTGATCCCCTTTTGATGAGCACAACTCTCACACAGAGTAAACTTCTTGAGTTTCCCCTCGGTCACTTGTGTGTAAAACACTGTTGCTTTGTTGTCACACGAGTCGCACTTCATCAACACGCCCAAAATTACCCACTCAAGCTCAATTGGCTACTGAAAATTGCCTGATAAACACCGTCTGTTGCTCATCATTATCAGAATGAAATCCTGAAGCAGACACTGACCACTTAAACTTCGTCGAACATGACTTGCCCAAAAGCAAGGACAACGTAGGCTAGCAAGGTAATGAAAAACTTTTTAACTGAAATGTTCAGCCTCAAAGGCAAAACAGCTGTGATTATCGGAGGCACCGGTGAACTCTGCTCTTATATGGCGCTTGGTCTCGCCAAAGCTGGGGCTGAAGTCGTCCTCGTCGGACGCAGCCAAGAAAAAGCAGCAAGCCGCCTTACCCTGATCGAAGAGGAAGGAGGATCTGGATACTTCGTGGCCGCAGATGCTGGAGATCGTCAATCACTCAACGAACTTCTTGATACTGTGGTCGCAAAATCAGGGAAAGTTGACATCCTCGTCAATGGAGCGGGCATCAACTCTCCGACCCCCTTTGTCGAAATCACTGATGAAGAAGCCTTGAGAATCCTCGATATCAACCTCATTGGGGTCATGCGAGCTTGCCAAGTCTTCGGAAACTATTTCTTAAGCCGCGATGTCCAAGCCTCCATTATTAACTTGGGGTCAATTTCAGGCTTAAACCCACTCTCAAGAGTCTTCACCTATTCTGCTTCAAAGGCCGCCGTGCACAACCTAACTCGGAATCTTGCGAGAGAATGGGCTGATCGAGACATCCGCGTAAACACGCTCGTTCCCGGTTTTTTCCCCGCCGAGCAAAATCGCAAAGTTCTCGATGAATCGAGGGTTGCTGAGATCCTTCGACACACTCCGGCTTCCAGATTTGGTAATCCTGACGAACTTATTGGTGCAACCCTTCTTCTCGCATCAAACAAAGCGGGCGGGTTTATCACGGGAACCGAGATCGTTGTTGACGGTGGGTTTGCCGCGATGACAATCTAACGATCCATTTGAATCACCGATTCCCCTGGTTGGTAGTAACGAAGATCTCGAGCCCGTGCTTTCAGGTAACTCTGATTGTTTCTGAGGGCCCTCGCCTGAGCCTCGAGCTCCTTTGTTTCATGGCGTAGAAGTCGCTCCCTTTCCTTTGTCCGCTCAAGCTCACCCTCGACGAGCTTTGTTTTCTGATACTGTGGAATGACCGGAATGGTTAAGGCGCAACATAAAGCCAGAACAAAGAGACTCAGGGCAACCCAAGTGCCCTTCCCAAGAAAACCACGCTCGCTAGAAACATCGGAAAACTCCGCTCTTCGCTTTGCACGATATCTGGCTGCCCGGCCCCTTCTTGCCATACGTCTTTATACCACCTTCTTGATATTTAGAAAAAGCAAAATATTTGAAAACAAAAAATCGCCTGAGTTTCGTCAGGCGATTTTTTTATTTAAACTAAAGTAGTCGCTACGAAGCTTAGACGCTGACTTTCATCTTACCGCCAAAAACCGCATCGCTACCGAGAGCTTCCTCAATCCGAAGGAGCTGGTTATACTTCGCAATCCGATCTGAACGACTCATTGAGCCTGTCTTAATTTGCCCGGCATTCGTTGCAACAGCCAAGTGAGCAATGGTGCTGTCTTCAGTCTCTCCTGATCGATGAGAAATCACCGCGGTGTAACTGTTTTCCTTTGCGAGCTCAACTGCGTCGAATGTCTCTGTAAGTGATCCAATCTGATTCACCTTTACAAGAATTGAGTTGGCAACTCCCAAGTTAATTCCCTTTGAGAGGAAATCGACGTTGGTAACAAAGAGGTCATCACCAACCAATTGGGTATTACCCCCAATCGCAGTGGTAAGAGCCTTCCACCCGTCCCAATCGTTTTCATCGCAACCATCCTCGATGGAAAGAATTGGATACTTGGCGCGAAGCTCCTTGTAAAAAGAAACCATCTCCTCAGAAGAGCGGATGGCTCCATCTGATTTGTGGAAAACGTATGCCCCCTTCTCCTTATCGTAGAACTCAGAAGACGCAACATCCAGAGCGAATGCAATATCTTCGCCAACCTTGTATCCCGCCTTCTCTATCGCAAGACAGATCGTATCGAGCGCGTCTTCCGTGGAATCAAGCTTAGGAGCAAAGCCACCTTCATCACCAACAGCGGTAGACAAGCCCCGATCGTGGAGCACTGATTTAAGCGAATGGAAAACTTCAGCACCATAACGTAGAGACTCCTTAAAAGTAGGAGCACCAATGGGCATAATCATAAACTCCTGGAAATCAATTGGAGCATCAGAGTGAGAACCACCATTAATGATGTTCATCATAGGGACTGGCAGCACTTTAGCATTAGGCCCCCCAAGATACTTGTAGATCGGCAGGTTGACCGCAGCAGCGGCTGCACGTGCGACTGCCATTGACACTCCGAGAATTGCGTTTGCCCCCAGCTCGGCCTTATTTTTAGTACCATCAAGAGCAAGCATTGCTCCATCAATACCTGTTTGGCTCGTCGCATCAGCTCCAATGAGAGCGGGAGCAACTTTCTCGTTGACGTTGGTCACGGCCGTAAGGACGCCCTTGCCAAGATAACGAGCCTTATCTCCATCACGAAGCTCCCATGCTTCGTGTTCGCCTGTGCTTGCTCCAGAAGGAACCGCAGCACGCCCAAATGCTCCCCCCTCGAGGGTCACATCGACTTCAACGGTAGGATTTCCACGAGAATCGATAATCTCGCGACCCTTGACGGACTTAATTGTGGTGTCTGACATGATTTGTTTAGAATAATGATTTGTTTAAATTGAGGCAATCGCAGCGATCTCTCCAGCAATCAATTCTTCGGTTTCTGCATCTCGTATTTCAACTTCTTCACCAACCGATTTTCCAAGCAGGACCTGCCCAACTTCAGAAAGGTAGGAGATGATGTTCTTCTCTGGATTGGCATCCCAAGCACCGAGCATGGTCAACTCACGCTTCTCACCGCTTGCAAGCGCCAAAACAACTTTCGTTCCAATGTTCACCGCTGAAGTATCAGCCCCCTTAAAATCTGTTGGTCGAGCTCGCTCGAGATCACGCTCTAAGTCATTCTTACGAGTATTGAGAACGTTCTGCATCTGCTTTGCGGCGTGATATTCAAAGTTTTCTCTCAGGTCTCCATAGGACCGAGCAATTGAAATATCCTTAATATTCGCAGGAATTCGATTATTCACGAGATCTTCGTATTCAGCCTTACGCCGATCTAAGCTTTCATAGGAAACTAACAAAGTCTCTTCAAATTTACTCTGAGATTGCCCACTGACCATTTCCTGAGTTTCAGGCACTTTCTTAATGACACGAGCCATCAATGACTTGCGATCAAGATCAGCGAAAGCTGGGCTTGCCAAAAGCTTACGTGCAAAATTACGCACATCGTTAATCTCCATTCCCTCTAACAAGTCCGCAATCAGCTCCTTGTCATCCATCAAGAGATTGCCAAGACGACCACTACGTCGCGGACCATCATCGAGCGAGTCTTGCTCGAGAACAGTTAAAATCACCGAGCCAACGGATCCATCAAAGACCTCCACGGCTGATTTCTTTCGTTCACGACAAATCCATGCCAGGGAATCTGCTCCGAGCGCATGCCTAGAAAGGGCCACCTTAATGTGCTCATTGAGGCGCGAGGTTTCATCTTTCTCCGCAAGCAGCTTCGCAATTTCCGACACCCCTCGAGAACTAATACTTCCAAAGACGGCAAGAATCCGATCAACCCACTCCTCACCAAAGGCCGCAGGAAAAGCATCTAAGATTCGCTTAAGTCGAGCAGCAGCAACATTATTCAGATCTTCGGAAAGGTTCCCATCAGCAACTTGCAACACCTCAGAAAGCTTTGGAGCATCGACAGAAATCGCATCCGTCTTTTTCAACTCCTCGGCGATCTCATCTCGCAAAGCAATTAATTCAAGCGATTGAGCGGGCGCGAGCTTCATCAACTTTAAAGCTGCATCACCGACAATGACAAAGGCGCGCTCAAGAAGACCTTCGCTCGAGGCAACTAGCGGAGCTTCCCGATGGATGGCTTCGAGGGCTTTGACCCTGCCTTTTGGATTTCGAGCCATCTCAAGATCCTCGACCAATGCCTCCCCCGGACTCGATGCCTCATCACGTAAAATCAAGGGATCTGTCCGCTTTGTTGGAACTGAAACTCTCTTGCTTTCCCGGAGGGCTTTTTTGGTCTTCTCCCACCATCTCTTGTAAATCTTCTCCTCGACCACACTGCCACACAATTCCGCATCAAGCTGATCCATCGTCATTGATCCACCATGCGATTGGAGGGTTCTGGCAACCAATTCCACTGGATCCTTATCAGCCAAATCTTGGAGTTCTCCTAACTGGTTTACTTTCTGAGCACGCAAATCATCAGATTCGACGGCCTCAGTTTTCTCAAGAGCGAGCTTCAAACCCATCTCCTTACCTTTCGCTTTCTCAAAATCAATGGTGACTTTCCCATTGAAAAGGTCCCAAGAAGTCACGACACCACCACCAAAACCTTTATGAATCCGGAACGATCCAGGTGCTATTTTCGACAACTTCTCACCAACGGCCTCGGAGATTCGGCCAGCCTCCACTAACTTCGCCACATCAGGATGCATGCCGCAAGGCTGCCCTTCAGGATAGATAAAGGCAAGAACTGATCAAAAAAACCTTAAGGTATCTTTAAAAAAGGACCCGTCAACCTCATTCTGCGCCCGTTTGAGCCCGCGGGATGTAGCGAACCCGTTGATTTTTTTGAGAAGACACCGGGTGACTCTGATGAGCCAGTGTCAATTTTAGAATATTAAAAAACTCACGCCACTCTTGAGGAATCTGATGATCTGAGGCTTTTTCGGTGAATTTGAGCTTCACCAAAGATTGCCCTGAGCGTTGAACCTCAAANAGATAGCGATCCTCATTTTTCGTCAAAGAAACTTCGTGACCCTGAGCACTGAGTTTCGCAACCTTTTGCTTTTCAGTGAGAAGTGCGCGGCGAGCCCCCTCAGCCCTGCTACCCCCATCGATTCTCATTTCAGGCCTCTTCGCTAACTTCACCTGAATGGCCTGAGGATCTCCATTTCGATAAAATTCAATTTCGATTTCATCACCGATTTCCTTCGAGCGAAGCAGGACAAACATTTGGCAACGATCCGTAAGGATTTGCCCGTCAAACTTCCACCACACATCCCCTTTTTTGCCGAGCGCCTGACTGTATGGCCCTTCATTGGCAACCCTTTTTACACTGAGACCCACCCCCGATTCCAACTGCAATGCCGACCTCTCTTCCCGCGTCGCTTCCGCCAGGACAACTCCAAGCCATGGTAATTCGCCCGCGCGGAGCAGGGAAAAAGAGAGCAAAAAGGCCTGAAAAAAGAAACACATCTCAAAAGATTGACTTAAAACTCGCTTTTTGCGGAATCGATCAAATGGTGTGCAGTGGTCTCAAGCGTAATCACATTTCCGCTTTGACGATGCTTCACCAACTCTTTAGTCACCGCAATCTCCCGAAACACCTCTCTCACTTCTCCATTTTCACTGATGTAAGCAGTAGGGGCATCGGTTGCAGCCAACCAAGTTTCGCTATCCAAGACTTCGTAACCTTGCTGAGCGCCTTCAACCTGAACAAATTCATCACTGCTGGAGATTGTAAAAGGGTGATGCCGGCCCAAGATCCAACCACCCCCTATTCCGATGAAAAGAGCCACTGATGCCGCAATCGTCATGATTTGCCAAGAATTTGACTGAGCTTCTTTGGCTCTTAAAGGCTCTGGTGATTTATCCGGCAGAACGCTTTCCACTGCGAGACGATCGATGAGCTGACAACAACGATCGAAACCGCGATCAGAGAGCCCTCTAGGAACGAGCATTTTGAGGCGATCTTCAACTTCTTTGACTGATTTTTCCATCTTTCTACAATCTTTTTAAATGTTTGAGCTCTTTCTGGAGCTGCTCAAGGGCGTAGCGGTATCGTGAGGCCGCCGTATTGTGGGAAATTGACAATAATTCTCCGATTTCTGCAAAAGTAAGTCCACCCCAAAGCTTGAGGATTAAAACCTCACGAAGCTTGTCGGGCAGAGACTCTACCTGATCGCGCAAAAGCGCAGCTTCTTCTTCATCCTCAACAGCTGGATCGAGCCAATGATCTTGACCCTTTTGAAATTCAATAATCTTATGATCCCGCCTTTCTCTACGACCTTTTCTTCGATGATGATCGAGGCCCAAAAAGCGCATCACGGAGAAAGCCAAGGGTAAATCGGGTGGTCGAAAGCCCCTTTCCTCCTGGTAGCTCCAAAGCTTAATTAACGCCTCCTGCAAAAGATCCTCTGCCTCTTCTGGGCTTGCGCATCGAGCACGCGCATAGGCCAAAAGTCGAGAGGCATTCTGATCAAGCCAATCTCTCCACTCTGCACCTCGCTCTGACGCAACTTGGGACATTTACAATTCCAAAAATACCCCAAGAGCCTTAATTTGTCTGTAAAAAGAGCAAATAGTGTGACTCTCGTGACACGAGATATCCCGCTTTAGCACCGGCGAACGATACGACGACGGAAGCCTAAAAGCTCAACGCCGACTAATGTCCCTTTTCTGTATGCCCCGACGCAGGCTGACCGTGAGAGGGAGCGTCATGCTTGAAAAAATTGATCGAATCACTCGCCTTTGGTCCACCATTCTCTTTCTTTGTCTCCCAAGTGTGCCGCTCACAAGAGACTAATCCTAAGCTCGCAAGGACAAAAAGAATGCTTAAGTGTTTCATCGCAGCCGCTGGATAAGCGAGTCAGTACAAAAAGGCAACCCCTCTTTACG
>JALRJZ010000067.1 GCA_023261045.1 Akkermansiaceae bacterium | reverse complement strand
TCAAGAGCGACCTGCTGGACTGTAGCGGTTTCTGAAGACATATCTTATCGTGTCAGTTAAAAATCAATTATGCGCTCTGTTTCAGGAAATCATACCCGGATTTTTCAAGCTCAAGCGCGAGTTCTTTGCCTCCCGACTTTACAATCTGTCCATCAGCAAGCACATGAACGTGGTCTGGCTGAATGTAGTCGAGAAGTCTTTGGTAGTGAGTAATCACGAGAAAACCGCGATGATCGGAGCGCATGGCATTGACCCCTTTTGCCACAATTTTAAGAGCGTCGATATCAAGCCCAGAATCGGTTTCATCAAGAAGGCAATATCGAGGCTCAAGCATCATCATTTGCAAAATCTCATTACGCTTCTTTTCGCCACCAGAGAATCCCTCATTTACAGCCCGGCTGGTAAACTTTCGATCCATTTCAAGCTCGTCCATGCGCGCATACATCTGCTTGTAGAAGGCAACAGCATCGATTTCCTCACCCTCAGGCATGCGAGACTGAAGAGCGGCACGGAGAAAGTTGGCATTCGAAACACCCGGAACTTCGGCAGGATACTGAAAAGCAAGGAAGATTCCCGCGCGCGAGCGTTCATCAACCTCAAGATCTGCAATATCCACTCCATCTAGGAGAACTCGACCTTGGGTGACTTCATAATCCTCATGACCAGCAATGATCTTAGAGAGCGTCGACTTTCCCGATCCATTGGGCCCCATAATGGCGTGGACCTCTCCGGTTGGAATCTCGAGGCTCAGGCCCTTCAAAATCGGACTTCCTTCAACGGTCGCATGCAGGTTTTCGATGATTAGACTCATGATATAGGTAGAAAATGATTTAGTGCCCGATATTGCCTTTCAGGCTGATTTCAAGGTGGCTGATTTCGGTCCCTTGGGGCAGATCAAGGAAATCTTCAAGCTTAACTCCTTCTTTAAAAAAGACGTCGTGGATTTTGCCCGTGTTCTGGTCCTGAAAATGACAGTGATCCGCAAGATTCGGGCAGTACCGAGAGGGTTCCCGCTCGAAATTTACCTGTCTCACAATGCCGTGGGAAACAAGGGCTTCGAGGCAGTTATAGACCGTTGCCAAGGAGATCGATGGCATGCGGTTTTGCGAGCGCAGATACACATCATTTGCCGTGGGGTGGTCCCGTTCTTGCAAGATGACGGCGAGAACTTCGCGGCGCTGTTTGGTCAGCCGCAAGCCCGATAACTCCGAAGGCAAATCTTCGGGCTTTGGAGATCGCTGTGAGGCAAGCGGCAACATGACCGCGGAAAGCTAGAGGGACTTTCTCAAGGAGCAAGAGATATTTTAGAATAATTCTAATTCTATTTTAGATTTTTTTCCTACAAGGCTTTGAGGTCCAATTCAAAGAGAGTTTCAAATCGTCAAAAAGATCTGAGCTTCATACAACGTAAGGAAAAGGTTCACCTTGCGTATTAGCCCTTATCAAAAGATTTCAAACCGTTATGAGATTTCCAATTACTCTTGCCACACTCTCTCTTAGCCTTGCCTGCTCACAAGCAGCGCCCTCTTGGATTTGGTCATCACCCACTCCCAAGGAGAATGAACGCGCCACCTTTCAAAAAACGTTCGAAATACCAGTGGGAGGCGTTTCGATCGCAAAACTGACTTTCACCTGCGATAATGGTGCAACCGCCTACCTCAACGACAAAAAAATAACGGTCAATCCAGACTGGCAAGAACCGACATCCATTGATCTGACCGATCTTCTCAAAGTCGGAAAGAACGTTATGACCTTTGAAGCTCAAAATGCCGGAGGCGCCGCAGGCTTCGTTGCTAGTTTGAGCATTAAAGATAAAAATGGAAAAACTTCGCTTATTGAATCCGATGGAAAATGGGTTGTCCTCTCCCCCAAATCCAAAACATCAACCCCAGCAACCGTCATTGCAAAATATGGTGACGCTCCCTGGGGCAATGCTTTGAGCAAATCCTCAGGAGGTGGCGGGCAGCAATTCTCTACTGAGGTCGTCACACTCCCTGATTTCAAAGCCGAACTCCTCTACACGGTTCCCAAGGGGCAACAAGGTTCATGGGTTGCCATGGCCGTTGATCCACAGGGGCGCTTGCTCACTGGCGATCAATATGGCGGGCTTTACCGGGTGACTCTTAGCCAACCGGAGGTCGAGGTCGAAAAACTCCAGACAACCGTCGAAGGGGCTCATGGCCTCTGTTACGTTTTTGACGCACTTTATCTCCTGAAGAATGAACAAAGCGGCTCTAGGGGTCTCTACCGCCTGCGAGATACCAACGGTGATGATCAATTTGATGAAGAAAAACTCCTGCGGGAGTTTCAAGGGGGAGGTGAACACGGGCTGCACAGCATCATTCCTTCTCCGGATAAAAAATCACTCTACCTTGTTTTTGGAAATCATACCAATGAGCCGAAGGATTTGAATCAATCACGAGCAGCCCTCGTTTGGTCAGAAGATCACCTGTTACCGAGAATGTGGGATGCCAATGGTCATGCACGCGGGAGACTCGCTCCGGGAGGGTTTATTCTTAAAACGGATCCAGAAGCGAAAGAAATTGAGATGATCTCTTACGGATTTCGCAACCAATTTGATGCCGCTTTCGATCAGAACGGCGAGCTTTTCACCTACGATGCGGACATGGAATGGGACCTTGGGTCACCTTGGTATCGTCCGACAAGAGTTTACCATGCGGTGAGTGGACTCGACGCGGGGTGGCGCTCTGGCACCGGAAAATGGCCAAAGCATTATCCAGATACCCTTCCTCCTGCTGCCGACATCGGCCCAGGAAGCCCAACTGGAGTAACCATTGGAACAGGGGCAAAATTCCCAGCAAAATACCAACACGCTCTCTATATCAATGATTGGACCTATGGGACAATGTACGCCGTCCATCTCTCTGCAGACGGAGCAGGATTCCGAAGTGAGGTTGAAGAATTTGTCAGCGGACGACCTTTGCCGCTAACCGATGTCATCATCCATCCGAGTGACGGACAGATGTATTTTATGGTCGGAGGACGCCGCACTCAATCAGCCCTCTACCGTGTGCGCTATACCGGGCAAGAATCAACGGCTCTCGCCCCAGCGCCCAAGATCACTCCAGAGGCAAAGCTTCGCCGCCAACTTGAAGCTCTTCATGAAGGCCAACCTTCTGCCCGGGACCTCAACAATGCGGTTAAAAACCTCGGGCACTCAGACCGTTTTGTCCGCTATGCTGCGCGAGTTGCCCTCGAGAAACACTTTCAAAACCACCAGCAACCTTTGCTGACTCTCGTCAAATCCCGTGGTGCCAAAAATCCATGGAGCGTGATTGAGGCTGTCATCGCCCTTGCAAGAGTAGATGACGCGCTCAATCAAGAAAAACACCTCCAAACTCTCGGGCAGCTCGATCCTAAGAAGCTCACCAAAGAGCAGCTTCTCGGATGGCTTCGCGCGCACTCACTTCTTTTCACAAGAATGGGCGCACCTAAAAACACACAGCCTCTCATTGGGCGCCTTCTTCCCCTCTATCCTTCCGGAGATAATCTGACCGATCGTGACCTCACCGAGCTTCTCATCTATCTTGGAGAACCCTCCGTTGTTCCCACCGCTCTTCAACTCATGGCAACGGCAAAGGACGATCATGTTGAACTGACGAACGAAGGAGTCTTGGCCAGAAATGACCAATACGCGCAGGCCGCTCGAGCAACCCACTCGAGCCGACCGAACCTTCAGCAATACAGCCTTCTTTTCTTGCTGCGCAATGCAAAGCAAGGTTGGAGTTCCGAGCTGCGCAAAACTTACTTCTCATGGTTCCCCCGTGCCAATCGATGGCAAGGTGGCAATAGCCTCAAAAAATTTATCGAAAACATTCGCCAAGAGGCACTCGCCAATATTGTTCCCGAGGCAGAAAAAGCTGAACTAGAAAAACTCTCAAAAACGCCTCCTTTAGCGATCGCCAATGCAGCTCCGGCAAAGGGCCCTGGAAGAGCATGGAGCGTTGGCGAATCGGTGGATGAACTCTCCAGCCGCAAGACGGGTCGAGACTTTAAGCGTGGGAAAGAATTGTACCAGGCGGCGGCCTGCGCTAGCTGTCACCGTATGGCCGGTGAAGGAGGAGGCATTGGCCCCGACCTGACAGGCTCCGGAAATCGATATAGCCTCACTGACTTAATGGAAAACATCATCGAACCTTCTAAGGTGATTTCAGATCAATATGGTAGCGAGATTATTACCAAGACAGATGGCTCAACAATTATCGGAAGATTGGGAAGTGAAAACGATCAAGTCATTTCCATCATGACAAACCCATTCGCCCCCGAATCTCTTGTTGAAATCCCACTGAAAACAATCCAGTCACGCAAACCGCTTGCAATCTCGATGATGCCTCCAGGATTAATTAATTCCATGAACCCCGAGGAATTAGCGGACCTTGTCGCTTACTTGATGTCGGGGGGCAACCCTGAGCATTCTTCTTTCAAGTAAGATCGCTTAGTCATCAGCAACGGAGCCTTTTTTTAGCGGAGCGAATACAAGCTCCGCAATCGCTCTTAGGCATTTCCATAAGCCAAAGGTCAATAAGATCACAACCAGTAGCGTAATGAGCCATGGGAGGACCAGAATCTGTCCAAGCCCCTCGCCAAAATGAGTCAGGCTTAATTGGTCTAACTCCAAAAAGTAAGCCAACGCAACTGCAGAAACCATCATCGTAATCGAAATCCACAAATCACGAAATCCAGCTGATCGAATCGTGGCAATACGCTCACGTCGCGCTGCTTCATAGATTTCCAACGCTCTCTTTTCCTCAATTCCATTGACCCTTAAACGGTGCAAGACGGCATCTCGATCTTCTCCCCATAGCACCATCTTAACGACGACATTAAACTGGGGTTCATCTTCAATCACGCCTCCATGATAGGATGCTTGAGCAAATCATGCCATCAAAAGGCACCTTCATGGCCTGAATTCATGAAGCTCCTCCTCGACAATCACAGCACCCATGCTATAGCGGGATCGATGAAAACCGTAATCATGAGCCTGACCTCTGCTATTTTGCTCGGAGGTGTCACCTTTGCACAGGAAGGTGACAAACCAAAAATCAACTGGGAACAGATTAAAAAACGAATTGAAGGTGCGGTGGAACGAGGGGACATCACCCGCGATCAAGCCAACGCAAAGTATGAAGAGATCAAAAAGAGAGGCACTGGCCAACCAGAACGTCTCGATCGCGACCGGAATCCTGCTGCCCGCGAAGCCCGTGTGCTCCCACGCGAGGCGCGCATGAAGCAACTGCTCGGACGCTTAGTCGAGAGCAAAAAAATCACGCCAGACATCGCCCATCAAATTGCGCAAATCGCCTTTGAAGCACGCCCCCAAGGGCCACCTGCTCAAATTGAACAACAGAACCATTTAGAGCATCTTTCCGGACAACTCGAGCACCTCATTGAGAGAGCTCATCATGAATTAGGCCAAATCGAAAAAACTCGTCTTGAAATGGCCGAACGCTTTGAAAGAGAACGCCGGATGTTCGAAGAACGCCGCGAGAATGAGCGTCGCTTAATGCAAGAACGACGCGAGCAGGAAATGCTTCGAGCAAATCAAAGGCCCGCGCGCCGTGCTCCTGAAACCGATCGAGGCGTACGTCGCGGGCCACCCGTTGCCGAAACTCGCGATCGAGAAGAACGTAGAGAACCACGTGGGAGAGAAGGGCAGCCCGACGCTCCAAAGAACGAACGACGCGAAAACGAGGAAAAAAGAGAGCGCTAATAAAACGCCTGTTCAAAAACGCAACCTCTACCCCGTGAGCTTTTGCTTACGGGGTTTTTCTTTTCGCAGTCGCGACAGTTTCCTGACACACGATGTCAAACAATGCCTACTCCTGATCTTCCAGGACTTCAACTCGAACGGGTGCTAGCCCACGTGCATAAAACCCAAGACGTTTTGCCACCCCTACAGTGACGTCAATAATCCTTCCTTTGACATAGGGACCCCGATCCGTAATGCGAACGATTTCTGATTTGCTATTCCTGAGGTTCGTCACTCTCACCCGCGTTCCCATTTTGAGAGATTTGTGTGCCGCAGTTGATGCAGAATCTCTGAGCTTCTCTCCACTCGCAGTGCGCGTTCCTCCGTTTGTCCTAATACTATACCAAGAAGCAATCCCTTGAGACGAAGACTTCACTCTTTGCGGCAAACCAGTCTCCTTAGACGAGCCAGATTTGTCATTTGTTTTTGAGCAAGAAACAAAGGAGAAGCAAATGAGTGAGAAAAAGACAACTTTGTTCACCACGTGCGACCGATAATCTTTCTTCGACAATAAGCAAGTTTAGCAAACGACTTATTGCTCAGGCCCCTTCCCCTCCAAAACTCTTTCGAGCTTCTCAATTTGATTGGCTTTTTCCTCGCCCAATAACGTAAACCAAACAATTCCTGCCAAGCAGGTAAGCAGCAGCAAAACCGAGATGACTCGACCCACCCAGTAGCCATCGACTCCCGATTCTGGATGGTTTTTGCCCTTCTTCTGCATGGTCAATGACCTTCCTTTTTTTTCAGGGATCTCTTCCAAAATCAACGAACAATCCTTTTCTTTTAGAAAATCAAAAAGACGTTTTAATTGATCCTGAGCCACTTTCTTTTTACCACTAAAATCCTCACCATACTCCTGAAACCAGCGCCCATAATTGATCTTACAAAGCACATGTAAAACCCCATCCGGAGTCCGCGTCGTTAGCAGCTCATCTGCATCAAAGCTCAAAAAGACCGCATGATCCCCAAGATCGGCAAGGGTTTGCTCAAGCTGTGCCTCTAGCGAATCAAGATCTCCAGGAGCAAGCGTTTGCTCAGTGAGCAATTCCCCTTCAAACCAATCGCTTACAACCCAAAGATAATGATCTTCTTTGTTAAAGCCCGCTTCAAGAATAGGCCTCACACATTCGTGAGAAAACTCCAGCAACGATTTTAGAAAAAATCGAAGGACCCTGGGATCGTGAAACCGCTCAAGATCTTCACTCTCAATAGAAACCCTTGTTAACGAATAAGGGATTTGGTCTTTGGAGAAGACCCGATAAACTACCTGGTTCCCGTTTTGACGAATTTTGGCGTCAATTTCATATTCCCCCTCCATTTTTGCCCACTCCTATCCAAAAACAAACCTTCAAACAACTCGCAATCTCACACCTTGAGACTGTTCATCTTTTTCTCCTAAGCTATGGGTGGGCTTATGCAAGAGCTCCTGCGTGAACTTTCCCTTCTCTCTTCCATCGCTTCCAATCTTGGCTGGGACCAAGAAACTTATGCGCCTCCAGCAGCTGTGAGCTTCCGGGCAGAGCAACTTTCGTTCTTGCATGGTCGTATCCATCAGCTTCGCACTTCACCCCAATTTCGTGATGGACTTGAATCTCTCGAGGGAGCCAATCAACGGGAACTGACTCATCAATATGAGCGTGCAACAAAACTCCCTCAGGAGCTCGTTGAGCGTGAATCTTCGACCTCAACGCTCGCAAAAGCAGCATGGGACCAAGCACGCAAGAATCGCACTTTTGAACCCTTTGCCCCCTATCTTGAAAAGCTCATTACCATTGCCAGAGAAAAAGCTGATTACTGGGGATATGAAGATGAACCCTACGATGCACTTCTTTGCGAATACGAACGGGGAGCAAAAACACAGGAGGTTGCCTCTCTCTTTGAGTCAATAGAATCTGATCTTGCGGGTATCGCTGCGGCCGCCGTCTCTCAGTCTGCTTCGATTGCTCCGGATTTACTTCATGGGCCTGCTCCCGTCGAAGAGCAACAAATCTTAAATCAAGAGGTCGCAGAATCTCTCGGTTTCGATTTTGAGGCGGGCCGTATCGACACCACCGCACATCCTTTCTGCACGACTCTCGGCCCAAAAGATGTTCGCTTAACAACGCGCTACGATGACCATGATTTTTCTTCCTCTCTTTTTGGAGTCATGCATGAAACAGGACACGGCTTATACGAACAAGGACTCCCTTCTCCAGACTTTCATCTTCCTTCTGGACAAGCTGTTTCATTGGGGATTCACGAATCTCAATCACGGCTTTGGGAAAACCATGTCGGCCGCTCTCGTCCATTTTGGGAAAAATGGCTTCCTCGCGCTCAAGAGCTATTTGTCCATCTTCGAAAATTCACTCTCGATGAGTTCCTTCTAGGAATCAACCGGGCTGCCTACTCTCCAATTCGAGTTGAGGCCGATGAAGCAACCTATGATTTGCACATCCTCCTCCGATTTAGAATCGAGAGGGCTCTGCTTTCCGGTGACCTTCAAGTTCGTGACGTTCCTGGAGCCTGGAACGATCTCTTTAAAGAACTTTTTGGGTTTGTCCCGGCTCATGATTCCGAGGGGTGTTTACAAGACATCCATTGGTCCATGGGCGGGCTGGGCTACTTCGCGACGTATTCACTTGGCAATATCAACTCAGCTCAACTATTCGAAGCTGCAATGAAGGATCCCGAGGTCCACACCAATTTTGAACAGGCGAACTTTCTCCCACTTCTTGAGTGGATGCAGCTTCACATTCATCAGCACGGGTCTTGCTATTTTCCCCAAGAACTGATGCATCAAGCAACCGGATCACCGACTAATCCAGAGCCATATCTCGCACACTTGCGCAAGCGCTTCATCAATTTCTCACAATAAAAAGAGCCCAACGAGGCCCGTATCGGAAGCCAACAAATGATGGGATTGCCTGCGTTACCCCCGAGTTTGAATTTCAACGCTAAGCAGAAAACTCTCTCTGAATTGCGTCGGCAACTAATTGGCCTAATTTGAGGTGTTCACCTTCTTCCAGATGAAGTCCATCGACGTGACTTGTTTTGATTGCCGGCTGAATGTTTAAAAATGAACAACACAGCTGGCTGGCAACTTCCTGGTATGCCTCTGGAAATGCACGGGACTTCTCAAAAGAACCTGCGAATTTCTAGGCCAGATTTGGAAGCTTGGAGGGATCTTCAACAAGTGGCGGAGTCACTAGGAGGACGCGAGGAGCTTGTCCTTCTAGACCTGCAACACTTTGTTGAATCAGCCCAACGAGAAGCCCCGCACCTGCTGCTATTTCTTTTGCAGACAAGTTAAACTTCGCTTTAAGGTCGTTAGTGCCCAGCATCACAACCACCAAATCAATGGGCTTATGGGATTCCAAACAAGACGGGAGATAAACCTGACCGTTGGTATTTGGCATGAGAGGGTCTTCATGCACGGTAGTGCGACCATTCTGACCTTCCTCAATCACACGAAATCCTTCACCTAAAATCTCAGAACAGACTCCAGTCCATCTTTTAGGCCACGGATGTCTCTTGGGGAAAGGAGAGTCACTACTCGTAATGGGGTCATATCCCCAAGTATTTGAATCGCCGAAACACAAGATCACCTTTTCCATCACGCCGAGGTTATGATGCCAATTCGATCGATGGAACTAGAAACTCCTTGTCTCGATCACGGTTCTGCCCTTAGTGCTTTTTCTATGAGCGAGGCTGCTTCTCCAAAACTTTATCGATTGCTCTTTTTTTTTATAGGCAGCCTCCTCAACAGCGCCGAAATCTCAGAGCCTTGGGATTTCACGGGAGCAGCCGGATTAAGTCTCTCTAGCGGAAACTCTAATAACCTCTCTTATTATCTTCAATTCTTGGCAACTTATGAAGATGGAGAGCGCGAAGGAAAATTTGGATCAGATCATTTTAGAGCTCAAAGTAACGAGGAGAAAACGACCGACTCGCTTCGGCTCTTCGGGCAATACAACCAAATCCTTGGCGAACGATCCTACTTGGGTGTTGTGGGCGAATACTTCAGCGATGAAATTGCTGAGATCGATTACCGTATCGAACTCGCTCCTGTCGCTGGTTACAAGCTCATCAAAACCGATGCCACCACTCTCTCTTTGAGTGCGGGCCCCGGATATTCTTGGGAGCAAGAAGGTGGCAACGACAATGCATTTGGGACTCTTCGCTTTTCACAAAACTTCAAACACACTTTTGATTCAGGGGCAAAATGTTGGCAAAACCTGGCTTTCACTCCAAAATCTAATGATTTTTCAGACTCTACTCTCCTCGGTGAAATTGGTTTCGACCTAAGTCTCACAGATCAATGGGCCCTGCGCTCTACTCTTCGGCATCAAGTAAACCATCGCACCACGCTGAGTCGAAAAAAAGAAGACAGCACCATGCTGGTTGGTTTTTCCTATCAGCTTGGAGGATCGATCAAATCCAAGACCAATCAACGAGAGTCGCTCAAAAAAGCTCCTCAGCCCAAACAAATCGCTCCCCTTGGGCGCACGACCAAAGCTTCTACGGGTTTAAGTTTGAGCCGAGGAAATGCTGAAAGCTCAGGATTGCACTTCGCCTTCGATACTAGCATGCGCGAAAAACACTACGAATCGTTCTACAAACTTTCCTACGCTTTTGCAGATCATCAGGAGAAGGTCAGCGAAAACCGACTGATTGCCTCAGCTCAAATCAACCGGACAAATCAAGAAAATGAGTTCTTTGGTTGTGGCATCAAATTCCTTCGTGATGACCTCACAGATATTTCCTACCGAATCAACCCTGCTCTTCTCGTAGGGCGTTATCTGATTAAATCCAAAACTCTCAGCCTCAGTCTTGAGGCAGGACCATCGTTTACCATCGAAGAGATCTCCCAACGAAATGATTCTTATCTCTCGGCAATCGCAGCTCAACGCTTTGCTTGGATGATCAATGACGACCTAAGTCTCACCCAAGAACTCAACGCCAACTTTTCTTTAGAAGAATTCGAAAAATTCAACATGACCGCAAATACCAATCTTGAGATGGCAATGACTGCTGACCTCAGTTGGAAAGTTGGCCTCGAACTGCTCTTTGACCATCAACCTGCTTTGGGCAATGTTAAAGAGGACCTCAGCCTCAAGAGCGCTTTGACCGTTCGCTTTTAAAAGCCCCCCAACAAAGCTTCTCTTGAAAAGAAGTTTCAATTCTCCATGGTGCCGTGTGGTTAAATGAAATTTCTTTTTGCACTCTTGCTCTTTGCACCTGCGGTGGTTGCCGCAGCGCAAAAGCCCAACGTCATCTACCTTCTAGCTGACGATCTTGGTCTTGGTGATCTGTCCTGTTACGGGCAAGAAAAATTCAAAACCCCCTCCATCGATCGCATTGCAAAAGAAGGGATCCAATTCACAGCTCACTATTCTGGCAATACCGTGTGTAGCCCATCCCGCGCAGTTCTAATGACGGGCCAGCAACCTGGAAAAGTGTATTTGAGAGGGAATGTGACCGAAGAAATCACCGCTCCACTTGACCCCCAAATGACGGTTCTCCCAGAGATCTTCAAAGCAGCAGGATACGCCACTGGAGCATTCGGAAAATGGGGACTAGGCCACACTCACTTAGAAGGAAAAAACAACCCTCTTACTCATGGGTTCGATGAATTCTGCGGTTGGAAATCACAGATGATCGCCCACACCTACTACCCTTCCAGTTACGTCCATAACGGCAAAGAAATACCGTTAAAGAAGGAAACCTACGTGCACGATATCATCATGAATAATGCCCTGCAGTTCATGGAACGTAACGCCAAAGAGGGCAGGCCCTTTTTCTGCTACATTCCAACTGCAATTCCTCACGCAGCCATGCACGCACCAAGTGAGCTCCACCAAAAATGGCGAAAACGGCTCCCTCAATTCGATCACATCATCGGAAAATATCG
>JALRJZ010000066.1:11556-11810 GCA_023261045.1 Akkermansiaceae bacterium | reverse complement strand
CAAAGCCGTTGTGACTCTCAACGTGGGAGAAGGACACAACCTTGGCCACCTCGTCAGTGAGGTTCAAAGCTTAGTTGACCCCATCGTCTCCAAATATGGATACCGTGTTGCGTATGGCGGGCAATTTGAAGCTCAGCAAAACGCAAGCAAGACGATCCTCTTATTTAGCGGTCTCGTGCTCATTGTCATGATCATACTTTTAAATGCTGCTGTTCGCTCGCTTCCGGTCGCCTTACTTGTTTTGGTCAACCTTC
>JALRJZ010000066.1:0-11546 GCA_023261045.1 Akkermansiaceae bacterium | reverse complement strand
CACCGCAATCCCAAATAAGGTAATAAAACCGACCATGCTTGCAATCTCCTGGCCCTTTTCATCGGAGCAAACTCTTACACTGCTCCCGTCATCTCAATTGCAAGCATGGTCGGTTTTATTACCTTATTTGGGATTGCGGTGCGCAACGGGATTCTCCTGGTCAACCACTACCACTACCTTCAGGAGCAAGAAGGGCGCACTCTGCGTGACGCCATCATTCAAGGATCTTCGGAGCGTTTGATCCCCATTCTCATGACAGCACTCACTGCCGCCCTGGCAGTTCTCCCCATTGTCTTGCGCGGAGATGAACCTGGAAACGAAATCCTAGCGCCCCTCTCTGTCGTGATCCTTGGAGGGCTCCTTAGTTCCACATTCCTCAATCTCATTATTGTTCCAGCGGGATACGCCGCTATTAAAAAACTCAAAACAAATCCATTAACCTAAATGAAAAAAACAATTCCATTGCTCTCCCTTCTCACCTCATGCTCCTTACTTCTCTTGAGTAGTTGTGATTCCCATTCCAAAAACGATGACCATGGTCACCCTCACAATGAAGACGGTAGCCACGTCGAAGCCACCAGCGACGATCATGATCATGGCGAGGAAGTGGCCCTTGGCACTTTTGAAATTGGCGGCTTAAAGGTCGAGGCTGCTCAAGCCCACGGTTCGGTAGAAGCCGGCAAAGAATTTGGCCTCATTATCAAGCTTCCCTACAACGATGATGGAAGCACTATCATTCGTGCATGGATTGGAACCGAAGATCGCACCCTCTCAAGCCCGGGCAAAGGAGAATACGCTCCGTCCCACGGTGACTATGAAATCCATACAATTGCTCCTGATCCACTTCCCGAAGGATCTCAGTGGCAGGTCGAGATTGAAAAACCAGATGGAACGAAACTGACGGGCAGCTTCCCCTTCAATTAACTTTCATTCCCTAAAAACGACCACGCCATTCGCTGGCATCAACCCGCTCACCAATTCACCTGAGCGGGTTTTTTGTCGCCGCGCCGGAGCGCATCAAAACAATCGTCACTCTCGACACCCAAGGAGAAGTCTAGACTTCTATGAAGGCGAGAATTAAGATCTTGGCGTCTTTCTCATCACTTCTCAGCAAGTTTGAGATCACCTACTTTTCCGTAAATCAGTTTTTCTGACTCCTTAGCCATGCAATTAGAGAACGATCCAGAGGTCATCATTTTCTGCTTAAAAAAACGCTACACGGGAGTTTCGGCGACGGTAAATGCGCTCCTCCCCATTCAGCAAAAACTCATACGCGTCGCGTATGTCGGCCCCAAAATGCCTCACAAAGTTCCGCCGATTCGCTTTTTCCAAGCACTCAAGATCTCTCGCAAACCTCCGCAAGATCGAGCCTTTCGGATTTGGCATGTTCGTAGAAACAACGAAATGCTTCTCGGAATCATCGCAAGGGACCTTTTGCGATTGCCAATCAAACTCGTCTTTACTTCCGCGGCGCAGCGCCGACATAGCATCCTACCAAGGTGGCTCATCTCGAAAATGGATGCTGTCATCTGCACGAGCAAAGGTGCCGCTCAACACATTTCCAATTACCACCAAATCGTTCCACACGGCATCGACCTCGAGCGCTTTCCGCCACCCGAGAATAAACGGGAAGCTTGGAAGGATTCAGGACTTCCCGGCCAGTGGGGAATCGGTATTTTTGGACGAATCAGACCCGAAAAAGGAACGGATATTTTTGTCGACGCAATGATCAAGGCTCTGCCTCAGCTCCCTGAGGTCTGCGCTGTCATTGCTGGTCTCGTCCAGCCCAAACATCAGGAGTTTTTTGAGCAATTAAAATCTAAGATCGAAGCGGCCAATCTATCAGACCGAATTATCTTCCTTGGTGAAGTTCCATCCGATCAAGTTCACCTCTGGTATCAACGTTGCCTCGTTTGTGTCGCCTGCCCTCGTTACGAGGCTTTTGGCCTCACTCCTTTTGAAGCGGCATCTGCTGGCTGTGCGGTCATCGGCACAAAGACGGGAGCCTTTGCGGACCTTGCAATTCCTGAGCAAACCGGGGAGTTAATTGAAATTGGTGATTCACAAGGTCTATCTGAAGCCATTCTAAGGATCACTAACGATCCCAACAAAGCGCTCGAATTTGGAGAAAATGCTAGCAGCTTGATGAAAGAAAAGTTCGCCATCTTCAACGAAGCACGAGCAATTACCGATCTCTATTTGAACTTATTTGAGAAATCTTCGACGAAGTAAGCACGAACTCATTTTACCAAGATTGGGGAAAGCTCATCCGCATCTTGGATCAGTCAGCCCATAACGAGCTCGCGGCTTTCTATTCCTGCCTGAGGGCGTCAATCGGATCGAGCTTCGCCGCTTGGGATGCGGGATAGATTCCAAAGATAATGCCGGTGAGTCCAGAGATTCCAAAAGCCATTAAGACCGACCAAGCGGTAATGATTGTCTTCATGTCAGCAAACCAAGAAACCAAAAGAGGCACCACAATACCAAACACAACGCCAATCAAACCTCCGCCGATTGAGAGCACCACCGTTTCTACTAGAAACTGAACAATGATATCCTTGCGCTTTGCTCCCAAGGCACGCCGCACACCGATCTCACGGGTTCGTTCGGTCACCGTGGCGAGCATGATATTCATAATCCCGATCCCTCCCACTAAGAGAGAAATCGCCGCGATGGAACCGAGCACAATATTGAACATTCTTTTGGTTTCCTCCGCCTCACGAAGAAGTTGAAGAGGAACGATCAACTCGAAGTCCTTCTTTTTGTGGAAGTGATTTAAGAGATGTTGAATCTGCCTCTCACCAGAAATGACTGCCGCGGGTGTTGTGAGCCGCACGATTAAGCGGTGCAGCTCAACTCGCTCTGCACTCATACTTCCAGAACTTCGGTTTACAAGCATCTCTCCAAATCGAGAGCGCGCAGTGCTCAGAGGAATATAGATGTTATTGTCCACAGCCTTCCCCATACTATCACCCATCTGAGGCCTTTGTTCCGCACTCCCCGTTTCATCAACGACCCCCACCACATCATAGTAGCTATCCTTGACTCGGACTGAGGATTTGAGCGGATCCTGGTAGGGAAATAATTTGCGCACGAGGTCCTCGGTGATCACACAAACATTGCGCTGAAATTGCTCATCGGTGGGAGTGAGAAAACGACCCGCGACAAGATCGACATTATGAACGAGAGCATACGAAGGTAGGGTGCCGATCACTTGACCTGATTCTTGATTTCGATCGAAGCGAATATTCTCACGAATAATCCGAAGCGGGACAACTCGTTCGACTCCAGGAATGGTATCCTGAATGCGGCTCACATCCTTGTAGGTAATCCCGTATTCCACCGAGAACGAATTCCCGCTCGCGTTCTGCTGATTGTCCTCAGGAGGCTTAATACTATTAATAATAATATTTTCGCTTCCCAGCCTCTTGATTCGCTCTTGAGCTTCAAAAGAAGCCCCTTCGCCAATGGCGAGCATTGCAATGACCGAGCACACTCCAAAAATGATCCCCAACATGGTCAGGCCAGACCGTAACTTATGGACCAGGAGACTTTTAATTCCCAGCTGAACTGTATTTAGAAAGTGGGCCGAGATCATGACACAACTCCCTGTGCTTCATTAATGACCTCGCGGTCAATGAGACCATCTTTCATGTGAATGACACGATGCGCGTAATGGGAAACAATTTCATCGTGGGTCACCAACACAATGGTCCGACCCTGCTTGTTCAAATCGTTGATGATCCCAAGAACTTCGATCTCGGTCTGTGAATCGAGGTTTCCAGTAGGCTCATCAGCGAGAATCATCAGCGGTTCATTGACCAAGGATCGCGCGATCGCGACACGTTGCTGTTGTCCGCCCGAAAGCTGGTTGGGGCGGTGATCAAGTCGCTCAGAAAGCCCCACCAAGCTTCCAAGTTCAATGCAACGATCTCGATGTTCTTCGAGATCTTCTTGTTGATAGATGAGCGGAACTTGAATGTTTTCAAGGACTGTTAACTGGGGGATAAGATTGTAGGATTGAAAAATAAAGCCAAGGCGCTTTCCCCGCACGGAAGAGAGAACGTCATCATCCATTCGAGCGACATCTTCTCCACCCAAAAAATACTCCCCCGAACTTGGGCGATCGAGACAGCCAAGGATATTTAAGAGAGTTGATTTCCCTGAACCCGAAGGCCCCATAATCGCCACGAACTCTCCTTGACGAATCGATAGATCAATCCCCCGAAGAGCCTGAACCAAGACTTCGCCCACCTGAAAGACTTTTTCAACTCCGCGAATGCGAATGACTTCAGTACAATCAGCTGCTTGCGTGTGACCAACCATGAATTTTAGTCTTCAGAATTTTCTTCAGTGGTTTCACCGGTAAGATTGATCCGGTCATCAAGGGGAGGATTGAGCAAAACTTCATCTCCCTCTTTGAGACCCGATTTGATCTCAATGTACTTGGTATTAAACTTCCCGACCTTGACGGGAATCGGCGTAGGATCTTGCGCGTCACCTCGAAAGCAAAGCTGCTCGCCGTCGACCGTCGTCACTGCTTGGATCGGCACGGTGAGAACATCCTTCAACTCTTCGATAATAATCTCAACCTTGGCGGAAACACCTGGCTTCACCCCCTCGATCGTTTCGGCAATGGTGATCTCGGTATGATAAACCTTCAGATCGGGATTGGCCCAATTACGATTACTATCAGGAAGGATAGCAACCTTGGTGACCTCTCCATTAAAACGCTGATCAGGTAGTGAATCGAGAACCACGTAGGCCTTTTGCCCCTGCTTGACCTGACTGATCATGGATTCGTGAATCTTGACAGAGACCTTCATTGAACTGACATCGGGAATGGAAATCAACGCCGCGCGATTTCGAATCGTCGAGCCCTCCGCAATCTGAGGATCATCACCCCAACGGCTCCGAGGTTTCGCATAGATCACCAAACCATCCTGCGGAGCAGTCACCTTGGTAGCTTTGAGTTGCTCAAGCCTTTTTGCCAAACTTTCCTCGGTAAGCTTCAGCGTGATTTTGGCTGAGTTTACCTCAGCTTCATCTTGAGTGATCTTACTCTCCACCTGCTTTTTGACCCGATCAAGATTGGCAATCGCTTCCTTCTTACTGGAGACGAACTCGGCGTATTCCTTTTTGAGATCAAACGCTTCAAGCATCGTGTGATTACTTTTCGCGGTCTCGTATTCTTTTGATTTCAAACTCACATCGAGTTTATCACGGTCAACCTGAGTTTTGGTTTCATGTTCTTTTTCAGCAAGCTTGACGGACCATTCGTAGCGTTGCTGCGCAAGCTTCAATGCCTCTTGAGCGGTATCGATTTTCAGCTCCGACTCACGGACCTTGTGTAAACGTTCGAGGTCTTCAAACTTCTCAAGATCCATGGTGGCAAAATCAACCGCAAGCTGCGCCTCACTGATCTGACTCTCCGCCGTGCTGCGAGTAATAATGAGATCATTCTCGGCCTTCACCAGGGCCGCCTGACGTGCCTCAAATTCCACGCGCTGCTCCTCCACGCTTTTTTCCGCTTCACCGGTATCAAACTCGACTAGAAGATCGCCTTTCTTGACATAACTTCCCTCGGGAATGAGCCAAATAATTCGCGAATCTCCATCAATGGTATTCTTAACAACCACTTCATTGACAGCCTCGAGAGTGCCACCTTCGACAATCGAGATTACGAAATCGCCCTTCTCGACGGTATGGTTCATCGACTCACCCGCACCCCCGCCCCGGCTACCGATAAAAATGGCAATAACGAGAACAAGCCCGATAACGGGAATTAGAATACGTTTTTGAAGAAAGGTTTTCATTCAAACAATTTGTTGGGATCAATCACAACTCCCTCTGATTCGAGAGGAAGGTCATCCGCTGATAAAGACGGGTTCTTTTTAAAGGAGATTTTCGATGGGTTTTCTTTGAGCCAATAGCGTTGCTGATCACTCTCTAAGACACCAAGGTCAACGAGGAGATCTAAGCGGGCTCCGAGGTAATCGACGAGGGCACGCGTTTCAGCATTTTTAGCAGCAATGAGAGCATCCTGCGATTCACTCAGGCGTCGAAAAATCACCGTGCCAGCCTTGAGGCGAAGCTGATTGCCTTCCACCCTCTTCTGAGCCAAAACCACCGCATTTTGCTGAATCTCGTAGGACTGGCGAAATTGCTCTAACTCACGGATCCGTTGATCAAGAAGATTACGAAGCTCATCAAAGTTTTTTCCCAGAGAGCGGATAGACGCTTCAAAATTAATCAAAGTGACGCGGTAATCATTCCGTTCACGGAGTCGATCCAATGGAAGATCGAGCTGCAGACCGACCGTCGTGCGCACTTTGTTAAAATCGAAATTCGTGTAGTCCGTGGGCCCTCCATCACTGTCTACAGTCGTCGTTGAGATCAGATTTAAATCTGCTTTGAGCTGGTTGGCAGCGATCGAAACCTGTCGCTTACTGTCCTCGAAACGATCGATTTGATTAAAAAGAGGAAGTCGGTGCTTGAGAGCAATTTCGAATGCCTCCTCCCTATCCAAATAAAAACTCTTCGCTCCGGCAGAGCGGAGGAGCTCGATTTCGCGATCATCAAGGCGCAGATCACACGTTTGAGGAAGCCCCAAGGTGATTTTAAACTGATCAAGGGCGTTTCGATACCTCGTAATCGAGCTAATATACCGGTTTTTTGCCTCGAGTTCATTTTGCTCGGCATCTCCTTGAGCTTCAGGTGACTCCCGATCCTCTCGAGCGGTGAGGTATTCGGTATTGGCCTGACGCGATTCGTAGTTGTTGTATTCGTTAAAAATCACGTTTTTTAGCTGAAGGAGATCGAAGTAATCGTTCACAATCTTGACTGAAAACGAGTTCTGAAAGTGAGTGAAATCGCGCACCGCATAGACAACATTCCGATTTGCCTGAGTGAGGCGCTCGGCCGCGACCGTCTTCCCCGCCCCACGCAAAAGAGGTTGAAAGACATTGAGACTCAACGCCGAGGAAGCAGAACGACGGGGGTCGCCCGTAAAGTATTGCAGAAGATCATTGGCAATCGCGATCCCCAAGCTCCCGCCCGTTGCAAAGGCTTGGCCGACACTCAACTCGGAAGATGCGCTGGCATTCTCCTCTCCATCACTGAGACGCGAATAATTTGCTCTTGATCCCCCAGAGAAATTAAGGCGAAACCGATGCTTTTCTCCAGTGAGAGTGAGGGCGGTAAGGTAGAGCCTTTCTTTCTCAGATTGATACTCTCGGCTATTGCGGATGGCGTAATCGAGTGCTTGATCAAGTGAGAGCGTAATCTTTTCGGTATGGTCGCGAGAATCTAACACCTCTTGAGAGGTGAGCTTCCCGTCCTTCCGATTCGCATTCGGAGTCTCAATCGAAAAATCTGAAGTTCTCCCTAGAACATCACCTTCGACCTTCTTGAGGATGGCATAGACATCCTTATCAGCTTTGTTTTTATAAAACCCCTTAGAACATCCGACCAATTGGGTGACGAGCAAAGATACAACGAAGGCTAGGCCAAGATGCCCAATCTTTGATTTGAGATGGCGACGATAGTTTTGAAGAAAATCCACAAGAGAGGGTGATGCTTTTGGAACGAGGGCCTTTTCATTAATGATAAAAAGGAACTCTCGATACCTCTATTCTTCGTGGCGTCTTACAGAAAAAAATCCGCAAAAAAACTTCAAAAAAAGCCGCACCGAAAAGTTCAAACGGGAATTAAAGAAAAATGCTCCATCGCCGTGGAAGGTCCGTAACTCGATGATCTCTCAATGTAAACCTTATCTTCTGAACCTAATTCAGATCATTCCAGTTAATCAGGTTTGAACCTTAAATGGCTCAAGGAGAGCAAATAAGCTTTGTTCAAGCGAGACATTGAAGGCTTCAAGAAAAATGCTAAGATTCCCGCGATGCAATGGACTGATTCTCGTGGAATAATTCGATCACTTCATCGAGTGTTTTTCCCTCTCGCTTCTGTTTTGCTTGGTCTTCCATTGCCCGCAGATCAACTACCTTCGAGCCATGCCGAAAAAATGAAGGCGGGGCTCGCTCTTTTTAAGGAAAAAATACGCCCCGCTTTCGTTGAGCACTGTCTCAAGTGTCACGGAGATGAGAAAGTCCGGTCAGGACTCGACATTTCTACTCGCGAACTCCTCCTAGAAGGAGGAGATTCTGACGATGCCATCAACCTTGAAAAACCGAGTGAAAGCTATCTTTTAGCCCTCATCAGACACGAAGTGGAGGATCTCGAAATGCCTCCAAAGAACGACAAACTATCTGAACACTTAATAAAGGACTTCGAACGATGGATTGCGCTCGGAGCTCCCTACGACAAGCCTTTATTAGAAAAAGATGGCCAACGCCCCCTCGAAATGCAGGTCACAAAAAGCGACCGCGAATTCTGGTCCTTTGCTCCCCTCTCATCCCCGAAACCACCCGAGGTCAACATACCTTGGGTCAAAACCGAGATCGATCGTTTTCTCGCCGTGAAGCTCAAGGAAAACAAACTCGAGCCTAACCCACCAGCAACCAGCCATGCCCGGATCCGCCGCGCCTACCTTGACCTAATCGGCCTCCCCCCCACGTCGCAACAAGTCAAAGCTGCCTTAAAAATATCTCACGCAGAATTAATCGACGAACTTCTTGCTAGCCCTCATTACGGAGAACGTTGGGCGCGTCATTGGCTGGATGCCGCCCGCTTCGCCGAGAGCCACGGTTTCGAACAGGACTATGATCGCAAGCATGCCTACCACTACCGCGATTTTGTCATTAAGGCTCTCAACTCAAACATGCCATGGAATCAATTCATCCAATGGCAATTAGCAGGAGATGAAATTGCACCAGACGACCCTCTCGCTCTGATGGCCACCGGTTTTCTGGGCGCTGGCGTATTTCCAACCCAGCTTACAGAAAAAGAATTTGAAAGCGCTCGCTATGACGAACTCGACGACATGGCAGCAACCACGGGAACGGCAATGCTGGGACTCACCATTGGATGTGCCCGCTGTCACGATCATAAATTTGATCCAATTCCAGAAAAGGACTACTACCGCTTCGTTTCGCACTTCACCACAACCATTCGCAGCGAAATTGATATCGATTTGGACTCGAAAGAGTATCGTGAAGCTCTTAAAAAATGGCGGCTCGATCATGATCGAACAGTAGCTGCCCTGAAAGCTTACGAGCAAGACCCTGAGCTCAGTAAAAGCTTCCAGGCGTGGATCAAGACTGAAGCTCCTTCCGAATCGACCAACGGGGATTGGTTCGTTCTCAGTATCTCTGAAGCTGCATCTTCCCAGAAGGCGACCACCCTGACCGTTCAACCAAATGGTGCTCTACTCGCCTCTGGCAACCCGCCAGCAAGAGAAACCTACACCCTTATGACAGCGCCTACGACTGGTGAGATTCGCTCGATTAGGATTGAGGCCCTGATCCATTCTTCAATGAAAGGCAATGGTCCAGGTCGCGCCAGTAACGGAAATTTTGCACTCAGTGACCTCAAAATATTTACATCCGAAGCTGGCGGTCAAAAACAACTAATTCCGATCGCCTCGGCAAAAGCCACACACCAGCAAAATGAAGACAACCTCTCGGTCTCCTCGTCATTCGACAATCAACCTGACCAGACTGGATGGGCTGTCGACTTCGGAGGAATCGGAAAAGACCAGGCTGCTGTCTTTCATCTTGCCCAGCCGATAAAAGTCACCGAAGAAACAAAACTCGAATTACAGCTACGCTTCAGCAACAACAGCCAGCACAGCATGGGTCACTTCCGAATTTCGACCTCGTCGCTCTCAAATCCCCCAGTATCAGTCGGGGCTGGGATTAATGATAAACTCAAGCAAGCTCTCATCGCCTTAAAGAATAACAGGCTAGAGGAAAAACATCACGATCCACTTTTTTCTCTGTTTATCAAAAACAACCCAAAGTGGAACTCGCTTACTACTGCCGTTCAAAAATCCAGTTTGGCAAAACCCGTTGCAAAAAAGATCAAGGTCCAGGTGACCAGCGAAGGTTTCCCACCAACCAAACATCATGCCGATGGTCGGGGCTTCCCTCACTTCTATCCCGAGACTCATTTCCTAAGCCGGGGAGACCCTAATCAAAAGAATGGTGTGGCCACTCCTGGATTACTTCAAGTCCTGATGCGTAACGGCAAAGACCAGAATCACTGGAAAGTAACACCACCCGCCGAATGGAAGCGGACCAGCTATCGACGCACCAGCCTAGCGAACTGGATCACCGATACTAAAAATGGTGCTGGCCATCTCCTTGCGCGGGTCGCAGTCAACCGAATCTGGCATCATCATTTCGGGCGCGGTATTGTCTCCACGCCCAACGATTTTGGCCTTCAAGGATCCGAACCTTCTCACCCTAAACTCCTCGATTTTCTCGCTAACCGATTCATCGAGAGTGGATGGAATGTTAAAGCCCTGCACAAAGAGATTATGTTAACCGCGGCCTGGCAGCAGAGCAGCGCCCCTTCGCCGCATAAGTCCTCCATTGATCCGAATAACAATTTGCTCTGGCGCTTCACACCACGGCGTTTGGAGGCCGAAATTGTTCGCGATTCCATCCTCTCGGCATCCGGTCAGCTCGATCCCACGATGTATGGCCCCGGAACCCTCGATGAAAGTCATCAGCGGCGAAGTATCTACTTCATGATCAAGAGAAGTAGACTGATTCCAATGATGCAGATCTTCGACCAACCGGAACCACTCGTCAGTCAAGGAAGTCGCCCCAGCACTACCATCGCTCCGCAAGCGCTTCATTTTCTGAATAACCCAGAAGTTGTAAAATGGGCGGGAGCATTAGCAGTAAGCATCACCAACGAAAATCTCAAAGCCGCTATCCGGGCACTCTACTTCCGAACGCTATGTCGTGAGCCGACAACTACCGAACTTCAGGAAAACTGCGCCTTCATCGAAGCTCAAGAAGCCTCCTATGGGGACGCTAAGAATGCTCGTCAACTCGCCCTCGCGGATCTCACTCAGGTCATCTTCAGTCTGAACGAATTTATCTACCTCCCATGAACCAACTCCCACTCTACACCCGTCGTCATTGGCTCCAGAGATCCGGTGCTGGCCTTGGAGGCCTCGGGCTTTCCACCCTTCTCGCCGACGAAGGCCTCCTCGCCTCTAGTAGCGGTGATCCTCTCGCTCCCCGAAAGGGACACTTTGAAGCGAAAGCCAAATCTGTCATCTGGTTATTCATCAATGGGGGACCCAGCCAAGTCGATACTTGGGACTACAAACCAGAACTGGAAAAAATGGATGGCACAGAGCTTGATGGCTTTGACAAGAATACCGGTTTCTTTGCGAATGCTGTCGGTCCATTGATGAAGTCTCCTTTTGAATTCACCCCGCGTGGCCAATGCGGAAAGATGGTTTCCTCGATCTTCCCCAAACTTGGTGAACACGTTGATAAAATGGCCTTCATCCACTCAGGCCATACCGAATCCAACAACCATAGCCCTGCTCTCTTTATGATGAATTCGGGCCAACCACGAATGGGGCTTCCATGCGTTGGCTCGTGGGCCACCTACGGCCTCGGAAG
>JALRJZ010000065.1 GCA_023261045.1 Akkermansiaceae bacterium | reverse complement strand
TGGAATGGCAGTCGCTGCGATTGATCCTGAGAACCAGTCTGATATTTTTGACGAGGTCGCTGAGAATGCTCTTTTAATTACCATGGATACCGACGCGCCTTCTTCGAAGCGCAAAGTTTACGTTGGTATGGACAACTACGATGCTGGTTGGATGTGCGGCGAACTTGTCAAAGAAGCCATTCCCGAAGGTGGGGAGGTCATCTTGTTTATTGGTCGCTTGGAACAAGACAATGCCAAGCGTCGTCGCCAAGGTGTGATCGATTGTTTGATGAATCGTGAAAAAGACGCCAGCCGATACGATGTTCCAGGTGAGATTGTCAAAGGAGAGAAGTATACCGTTCTCGCCACACGGACAGACTTATTTGATCGCAACAAAGCCAAGGAATATGTTGAGGACGAATTAACGAAGAATCCTGGCGTAGATGCGATGGTGGGCTTGTTTGCTTATAATCCACCGATCATTTTGGACGTTTTAAAAGAGCGGGGAGATCTTGGTAAGGTGAAAGTCATTGGTTTTGATGAAGATGAGAACACCTTGCAGGCGATTGTTGATGGTGAGATTCATGGAACGGTTGTCCAAGATCCTTACGAATATGGAAACCGGTCTATTAAGGTCCTTCATGCACTGGCAAATGGTGATGAATCGGTCATTCCGGCGAGCCAATTTATCGACATTCCAGCGCGCCAAATTCGCAGAGATAATGTGGCTTCTTTTTGGAAGGACTTAAATTCTAAGCTTGGAAAATAATGGGCGAGTGTCTCCTGGAAGTCAGGGAGGTCACCAAGCGTTTTCCTGGTGTTGTGGCTCTATCGGGGGTGAATCTGCAGGTTCATCAAGCCGAGGTTGCGGCCCTAATCGGGGAAAATGGAGCGGGCAAAAGCACGCTGATGAAGATTCTCGCCGGGGTCCAGCGAGCGGATGAGGGAGAGCTTTTGATGGATGGCAAGCCACGCCGATTTTCGAATGTCCAGGAAGCGCAAGAAGCGGGCGTGGCGCTCATTCATCAAGAATTAAATCTCGCTGATAATCTGAGTGTTGAGGCAAATATCTTTCTCGGTCGTGAGCCACGACGCATGGGTTGGATTAATCAAAAGGTCATTCGTGAGGAAGCAAGGCGAGTGCTTTCCCTCGTTGGTTTAGAGATTTCGCCAGAGACGATTCTGGGTGAGTTAACACTTGGGAAGCAACAACTTGTTGAGATTGCCAAGGCCCTTTCGACCAACGCGCGGGTCATTATCATGGATGAACCCACCTCAAGTCTCTCGATGAGTGAAGCTGAAATGCTTTTTGATGTCATTGGTGGCCTACGCCAACGGGGTGTAAGTGTCATTTATATTTCTCACCGATTGGGAGAAGTCAAAGCACTGGCCGATCGTGTCATTGTCTTTCGGGATGGGAAAAATGCGGGAAATCTTGAGCGCGAAGAAATTGATCATGATGCAATGGTGCGTCTCATGGTTGGTCGAGATGTCTCACAGTTTTACCAACGCACCTTGCATCAAATCGGAGAGGTGGTTTTATCTGTCAAAGGTCTCAGATCTGTTCAACATCCCAAGACCCCTGTCGATTTTCAGGTTCGTTCGGGTGAGGTGGTTGGAATTGCTGGCTTAGTCGGTGCGGGAAGAAGTGAGATGCTTGCTGCCCTTTTTGGAGCCGAGCCTGCTTTGGGCGGAGAGGTTACGATTTCAGGAGTTGAAGGCTTGCCCAAATCTCCTGCAGAGGCTCTCTCTAGAGGCCTTGCTCTCGTTCCTGAAGACCGAAAAGAGCAAGGGTTGATTCTTGATATGGCGGTCAAAGAAAACATGAGTTTGGCCTCACTTCGCCACGATGCCCGAGGACCCTTTATTGATGAGGCCAAAGAACGAGCTCTGGCTCACGAAATGACGCAAGCGCTTCGAGTAAAAACACCAGGATTGTGGCAGTTGGCCCGCTATCTTTCTGGGGGTAATCAGCAGAAGATCGTCCTCGCAAAATGGCTCGCCCTGAAGCCAAAGGTTCTCCTTTTAGATGAACCGACACGGGGCATCGATATCGGAGCTAAGGAGGAAATCTATCGATTGATGGAGCGTTTGGCGAGAGAGGGAATGGCCGTTTTATTTGTTTCAAGTGAAATGGAAGAGATTATGGGTGTGGCTGATCGAGCGCTTGTCATGCACGAGGGCCGGATCTCAGGAGAAATGATGCGTGATGATTTTACCGAAGAAGCGATTATGGATTTGGCGACTGGTCGAACACTCAAAAACGCGAGCTAGAGAAAGTTAAGTTGATGAAAAACATCCGAGGAATTCTGATTACCTTAGTGGTCGTGTATGTCATCACGGCTTTGTTGAATGACAACTTTTTGGGAGGTTACAACCAATCCAAGCAACTCGAACGAACGGGCCTGTATGGGATTCTTAGTTTGGGAGTGGCCTTTGTGATTATCACCAGAGGCATTGATCTTTCTATCGGATCAGTTGTTTGTTTGGTGGGCTGTGGTCTCCCGTGGTTGGTCGTGCGTCACGGCTGGCACCCTTATGCAGCAGTGGGTTTGGGTTTGGCCGTTGGGCTTTTGATTGGATTATTCCATGGGCTGCTTATCACGAAGCTGAAGTTACAGCCTTTTGTCGTCACCCTCTGTGGACTGCTTATTTATCGGGGAGCGACCCGTGGCTTGACTGATGATCAAAGCCAGGGCTTTGGGAATAGTGGTTATGAGGGATTTCGAGAGTGGGGAACCGGCGAAGTTGAAATTTTAGGTCAATTTGGCTTACCTTATCCTTTTTTGATTCTGGTAGCGCTTTCGGTTTTAGGCTGGATCTTCCTGCGCAAAACAATTTGGGGTCGGTATCTCTTTGCCCTCGGGAATAATGAGGAGGCCACAAGGCTGAGTGGGGTCCATACAGACCGGATGATTATCCTCTCCTATGTTTTGTGTTCGCTCTTAGCATCTCTCGGGGGGATGCTTTTTATTCTCAATGGGAACAGCGCACAACCGAGCGACTATGGCAATTTCTTTGAGCTTTATGCGATCGCTGCAGCGGTGCTAGGCGGGTGTAGTTTGAGGGGCGGAGAGGGAACAATCCTAGGTGTTCTCATTGGAACGGCCGTGATGCAGGTTCTTAAGAATATGATTAACCTCGTGAGTTGGTTAGAAACGCATCAAGAATTCTTAATTGTGGGATTGGTCCTCTTAGTGGCTGTGATGGTTGATGAGATTGTGAAAAGAAGGTCCGCAAAAAAGAGGATCATCTAAGGTGCCATTATAATTTCATTCAAAGATTCTCATTGCTGATTTTCTTTCCTAAGCCAAGGTTTAGGGAGTCATGGCAGAAGTAAGAATTGAGCCGGAAGTCCTTAGAAGGGCTCTCCGTAGAGTTTTTTCACAAGGCCGAGTGATTCTTCCGGGTTTGGTGATCTTGACGGGAGTTCTAACGAGTTACTTCACTGTTCCTGCTGACTCTGAGGCGGTGATCCTTCGCTTTGGAAAATACCAGCGAACGGCTCCCCCTGGGTTACATTTCAAAATACCCTTTTGGTTAGAGACCAAAGAAGTCGTGCCCGTGGCTCGCACCCTAAAAATGGAATTTGGTTTTGGAACACCTGGTGCCTCCAATAAATTTCAGACCCGCCCAAATGACCACGTCGCTGAGCAGTCCATGATCACAGGGGATAAGAATTCAGCCTTGGTTGAATGGGTGGTCCAGTATCGCATTAGTGACCCGGAGGCTTATCTATTCCGAGTTCGTGATCCTGAAGACACCATGCGCGATGCTTCCGAATCTGTGATGCGAGAGGTTGTGGGAGACCGAACAGTGGACGAAGTCATTACCATCGGCCGGCAATCCATCGAGGATGAAGCATTGATGAAACTCCAAGAGCTTGTCGATTCTTATGGCCTGGGGCTGCAGATTGATCAATTACAGTTAAAAAATGTGAATCCGCCTAGACCGGTTCAATCTTCCTTTAATGAGGTCAACCAAGCCCAGCAGGAAAAAGCGGAACAGATCAATATCGCCAATGGGCTCTACAACAAAGCTGTCCCACGCACCCAGGGTGAGGCGGACATGAAAATCAGCAGTGCTGAGGGCGATAAACTCAAGAGAATCAACGAAGCAACGGGAGACGCAGAGAGGTTTTTAGCACTCTATGCCGAGTATGAAAAAGCCCCCGCAATCACGCGTCAGCGACTCTATCTCGAAAAGATGCAAGAGGTCCTCCCAAAGATGAAAAACAAAGTGATTATGGAGGAGGGCATTACGAATAAACCGGTTCCTCTTCTCGATCTGAACAACGTCTTAAATGGAAAAGGAGGCACTCGATGAAAAGGCTTTATCTAGGAACGATTGCTAGTATTAGCCTGGTTTTCTTTCTTTTTGCGACCGGTGCGATTTATACGGTTAGAGAAGATCAACAGGTGATCTTAACGCAGTTTGGCAAACCAGTCGGAGAGCCGGTCAAAAAGGCGGGTCTTCATTTCAAAATACCCTTCATCCAAAAGGTGAACGTGCTAGAAAAGCGTGTCTTGGCATGGGATGGACAAAGCTCGCAAATGCCGACCCGGGATAAGACTTATATTATGGTTGATACCTTTGCGAGGTGGGAAATCTCCAACCCGCTCGCATACTTTCAAAAGTTGCGTGACGAACGCAGCGCGCTTTCACGCTTAGATGATATCCTTGGTTCGGAGACACGAAACGCGGTCGCTAAGAATGACCTCATCGAGGTGGTGCGCTCTACGAAAGATCGGATTCCAGACACCACGGGCTTACAGAAAGATGAAGCAATCGATTTTGAGCCAATCAAAGTGGGCCGCAGAGCCATTGAGCAAAAAGTGTTTGAAACAGCAAAGGCGAAGCTCGAAACCTTTGGGATCAACCTGCTGGATCTTCGTATCAAGCGGATTAATTATAACCAAGAGGTAGCTCCTCAGATCTACCAGCGAATGATTTCTGAGAGGCAGCAAATTGCGGAGCGTTTCCGTTCGGAAGGGGCCGGTGAAGCAGCGCGCATCAAAGGAAAGATGGATCGTGAGATAAAGACCATTGAATCGGAAGCCTATGCGAAAGTGCAATCAATTCTCGGGCAGGCCGAAGCGGAATCGACTCGCATCTACGCGGAGGCTTTTGGGGCGACAAAAGAGCGGGAGGATTTTTATGAGTTTGTCAAAACACTTGAAGCTTATGATAAGATTCTCGATGCCAACACAACGGTGATTTTATCGACGGAGTCTGATCTCTTTGAGCTCTTAAAGGGATCCTCAAGTGATCGTGAAGGGGCCTCTGAATAAGCGCAGAGCGCACGATGAGGTTGTGGATCGTCGTTGATTGAACCGCGACTTTATGAATGACCCCGAAAGCGGAGTCTACCAACGTTCTGCGATCGCTCTTAGATAGCGAATCTCGCCTTGATTGAGGGGCTCGATGAGGCAGAAAACCACCTTTTGGAGACCACCTCCCAAGTCTTGGCGCTCCACTTCTTCAATCTGATCAGGGCCAAGATCAACCCATGTCACCATATCGCTAGAACCCTGGAAACGAAGGCGAGCATCCATCACAGTAGTGGCAATGCGGCATTGCAAACCGAGGTGTGGAAGGTCATTTTCTCCAGAAAGAATCACAGGTGATGGCTCAAAAAGGTAATTGTCGAACTGATTGTTGGGATCTGTACCAGCGACATATTCCCACAGGCTTAGTTCAGGTGGCCCCTCTGGCGCATAGCCATTGAGCCAAAGATCAAAAGGTTGGGTATCGTCTTCAATGGAGGGAATCTCCACGTCGAGAAACTCTTTGGCAAAGTGGCTTAGATTAGATTCGAGACAAATCAGCCACGGCCCAAAGGCGATTGGCCCGAGGTCGTAAGCGTGTTCTACCCACATCCCGGCCCCAGTTGTGTCTGAGGGATCAACGACTCCCAGTGGATTGCCCGAACCTGCTTCAACAAAGCGAGGCTCTAGAAAGAATGAAAGACCTCGAGCTTGCACACTTCCCCATTTGACGGCCCAATCATCCCGAACCGCGAGATTCTCAGGAACAAAAAGGCGCACTTGAGCCGTCCATCGCCCAATGAGCTCCTGGTGGACCAGAGTGATTTCAGCGGGGTTTAGAGGCTCTGGATCACCGGGCAGATCAACCGTGAGATAGCCAATATGAGAATTGGTGAGATGGTTTCCTTTAAGGTCACAAACCAATTCAGGCTCGCTTAGAAAGAGGCGATAGCGTCCGTGGTCTTCGCTTCCCCAAGATCCACCCGGAGGAGCCATTTGGAAACTCGTGATGGCGTTGCTTGTCGGAAAATCACTCGTGGTAATGGTAAAGAGTTTCTCAACTTGAAATGTTTCTCCAAGCCAGTTGACGGCCGTGAGCACCTGAGCCTCAATCCCTCCAACTTCAAGCCCGCTGGGGTCGGAGAAGGCAACGCTAAATTCCAGCGGACCGTCGCTAGGTTCGCTCAGAAGCGCTTCGTTGACGGTGACGAGAGGTGGGCTGAAATCTCCACCCCCAATGACTCCCTCTGACAAAAAGGTTTTTTCAGCGATTGTTTTTTCTAAGGACGTGATCTGATAGAGGAATTCTCCAGGTTCCAGCATCCCAAGGAAAACCTGAGATTCAATGACCATGGGTGCGAACATGCGAACGGATGGATCAATCCAAGCAGTAAACTCAGAGCTAAGAGTCGAGCCGTCCTGTTGCAAATCACCCCATTGACTCTCAGCAACAAATTCATCGAAGGTCATTTGGATTTCAGCGACATAAGTGGGCAAGATTCCGAAGCTTGGAAGTTCCTGAATCTGAATGTCGACCTTGGAAGGGAGCCCAGGAATCAACGGCTCTGAAGAGCCGATGGTAAATCGATTCGCACTTAAAATGGCTTTTTCGTTGAGTAACGAAATTGAGTAATCACCGCTGCTAAGAACGCCGATTTCGATTTGATGGGAGTAGGTTGTCAGGACTTGGGGTACCATTCCCCCCGAGTCATATCCTTCCACGCTGAGCAGAAACTCTCCGCTTGGGTCGAGGGTAAGCTCGCTCCATTGAACATCTACCGGGTAGGGAAAGGTGACTGAGAAATCCGCGATGGCTAACGCTTGGTATTCTCCATTGGGAGCACCAGGAGTCGGGAGACTGTGCACGACGACTTCTCCGCTGAGAGCAGGAATGGTTGGACGCTCTTCGACGATGTCGACTCGAAATGAACCTGTCAAAGTCAGAGGAAATGAGCTTCCGTCGTTATTGTCGATTTCTTCTGATGCCAGCATGACAGCATACTCGCCGTTGTGATCACGGGTCCATCCCCCGGGAGGAGGTGCGAGCTCGTAAGTTGCTGTGGAGCCTGCGCGTCGGATGGGCAGCCATTGGCCGAAGTGGGTGGTAGCGTGAAAACCGGCTTGTGAGCTGACCCAAAGATCCAAATCATCACCACTCGCGCGGTTAATTCCTGAGGGGCTTTGATACCAGACCTGGAGGGTGACCGGATAGTCACCAGCTTCGGTAATGTCCTTCATTTCCAGAATCGCAGTCTGCGTCTCTGGAGGCGTCTGGGCCCATAGAAACGGTGAAAGAATCAACAAACCAAGAAGGCTGAGGGTGTTTTTTTTCATGATCGAAAAAGGTGGGTGTTGTTTGTCTTGCAACAAACGCGGAGGGGAATTCCTAGAATGGCAGGCGTAATAATACGAGTCAATTGATTGAAACGCAAGTTGGCAAAACTCGGAGGAGTCTTATTTGATTCTCAGCGGCCTTTGCTCACAAAAGATCGCCGAGAAGTGCAGTTTTCTAAGCGGTCTGCTAGGCCGAGCCATCTCCTAGGAGGCAATTCTCTTAGCCTTTGTTGCCCACGCTGCCCCCGTGTGGGTTTCTCCAAGAATTTCAACCTCTTCTATCGCAAACCAGCCATTGGACGTCATATAAACGACCCAGTCTTTGTAAATGTAGGGGGTTTGGATCTTAAAGTTGCGCTTATCGATGGGTTCTTTGAGGACGTGATATTTGGTGGGGACCACCTTCATTCCATCAACCGTGACGTAAAAGGCCCCTGGTTTCATCGAACACCGATTCGCGTTTGTTTGGGCATCGTAGCGGAAATCGAGTTCAAAATCCTGTTCGGAAGGCACATAGTTGTAAGAATAGTCATCTAATTCTTCCAGAACCGATGGGTCTCCGAGGACGTCTTTAGATTCCAATTCACGGAGAAACATTTCGACGAGTTCTTTATCGTGGTTCCAAATCCTTTGATAAAGAGAATCAACCGTGTCCCCATTTTCTACGGGTACCAGATTACGATAGAGAACTGCTCCCGTATCAAGCCCTTCATCCATTTGATGGACTGTCATGCCAGAATACTTGTCCCCATACCAAATGGTCCAAAAACCAGGGTGCCTACCGCAATGACGAGGTAGTAACGAGGTATGGAAGTTGACCACACCCAATGGAGCGAGTTCTAAAAACTCTTTAGGAAGAAGGAACTGATAGCCAATGACGACGATGATGTCAGGAGCGAGATTTGCGATCCATTCATGAATGGCAGGGTCTTTGGGGTCTCCTGATTGAATAATTGGTAGATCAAGTTCTGCAGCGACCTCATGAATGGGTTGATTGATGCTTCCCCCTGAGGTTGTTGAGGTAATGGTGTCTGTGGGTGATTCGAGGAACCCCACAATATTTGCTTTGGCATCAACGAAATACTTCAAGTGGATACTTGTAAGCTCCCAAGTTCTCGTTCCAATAATGAGGATCCTTTTCTTCACGACCTCGAATCAATAAAAAATCGTTCTGTAAAAATCAATCGGAGTTATTAGAGAATTGAGTTTTGATCAATAGCGAGAGCACTCGATGAGTCGATTAGACAATTAGCATACAGTCTCCATAGTTGTAGATTCATTTGGGTTTTGGCTCCTCAAAAAGTGAAACTTTATTGTACCTAGGGGATTTGGAGGCCTTCGGCAGATCACATTAAATTTAAAAATGTGGCTATCAGCCAAAAAAGTGGTGCAAAAGTGGTGCAGAAAAACTTGTACTCCCAAGATTCGTACGATACCTTTCCTACATGGATAAAGAAATCATGGAACTGCTTAAAAAGTTGGAAGCAACAAATGCCGCAATGGATCAACTTGCTAAAAAGGTTAAGCGACAATGTGAAGTTCACATGCGTGAGATTGAGAAATGTATGACCGCTCACTCTCTTTTATTTGAGGGCCATTTTACAAGTAAACCGACAGTCAATTTGTAAAAATGATGAAGATTTGCACCTATTGCCGCTGCTCAACAAAGCGTCAGGGGGAATCTGGACTTGGTCTGGAAGCACAAGAGGCAGCGATACAGACCTATATTGATCAGCACTCCGCTGAAGTCATCGGTCAGTTTGTCGAAGTCGAATCTGGTACGAAGTCGAATCGACCTGAGCTAGCTAAGGCAATTGCTCTGGCTAAAAAGCAAAAAGCAGTTCTTGTGGTTGCAAAACTCGACCGCTTGGCGCGGAACGTTCATTTCATCTCAGGATTGATGGAAAGCAAAGTTGAGTTTGTTGCTTTGGACTTTCCAGAAGCCAACAAGCTGACGCTTCACTTGTTAGCGGCAATGGCTGAATATGAAGCAACTCTGATTTCACAACGCACTAAAGCTGCTCTTGCAGCTGCTAAGAAGAGAGGAGTTGTTTTAGGTGCTAATGGAAGAGCATTAGCTGAAGCCAACATCAGAGCTGCCGATCATTGGGCAGATTCGATTGCAGAGATCATGACTGAAGCTATCGCTGCTTGCCGAAAGAAGACGCTTCAGAACTTGGCCAACAAATTAAACTTATGGGGAGTGAAAACACGAACAGGTAGAGACTTTGCCCCAACTACTGTGATGAGATTGATGAAGAGACTGGATTTGAGTTTTTGATTTGGTGCCATTGGCACCCACCCAATTAATTAAAAAAGAGCAAACACCAATGCCCCAATTATCGGCAGGGGAGTGTTTTTACATTTTCTCGCCCCCAACTAAGAGACTTCTTTTTATTCTTCAATTCAAGTTTCACTCAGGGTAGTATTTTGGGGTTGTGAAGATCATTTCTCTTTTATTGATCCTGTTATTTTCCGCATCTGTGATTCCTGCATCGGCTCAAATTGGCCCTGATGGAACAGGAGTAGTGAATGGGTATATTATTGGGCCTAATAGGATTCTGGCTGGAGTTGATCTTAGTGATGCTAATCTTGAAGAAGCTGATGAACTTTTAGAAAACATTAAAAGATCTGCGTCTGCAGGAGATGCTGATGCACAATGTCTTCTCGCAACTCTGTTTTTAGAAGGAAATGGCATTGTGAAAGATCAGTCCGAAGCGACGAAATTGTATCGTATGGCGGCTAGTCAAGGACATGATGAAGCTCAGCTTAAGCTAGGATATTGTTATAAAGACGGTCTTGGAATCCCAAGGGATAATGTTAAGGCTTATATTTGGTTTGGAGTTAGTGCTGACAATGGTGGTGCAATTAACGGCTTAGGTAGAGCTGGAGAACTTATGGACAAAATACGCCAAACACTTTCACCCAAGGAAATTGAAAAAGCAGACAAGGAAACTGAACGCCTTAAGAAGGAGATTTTGGACAACGAAAAAACGAACTATTCTAAAATCATCAAACAACTCACTAAGGATGGGTGGAAAGTTGCCATGAGAAAAGGTGAAGATGGTAGTCACAAGGTTGAAGCCAAAAAGGATGGTAGAACATCGGTATCTAGTGCGCCGAATTGGAGGGTTGCCTTCATTGCCGTTCGGAACCAATGCGAGATGTGGCCTCAAGAGTGAAGTGGTTGGTGACTCCTGATTTGGTTTCAGTGGTTGATGGAAAGATCTGCATGGAGTTCCCCCCAACAAACCAAGACACCTTCTTCTTTAGGTTGGGAGTGGAGTAGGGGGAATCATTTGCGGCACATATTTTGGGCATTTGAAAATGTTTTGATTTTTATTCAGGGAATTATTCTCGAATTATTATTTACTAGAGTGATCGGGCTTGAATGCCTGTAAAATGGGCATTCTGGGGGTTTTAGATTGAGGAACAGCAGAGTAAATGAATATGCTTTCGGGGTATTGTTACAAATGAATTACAAACCTCTGATTTCTTCATTTAAACATATGTTTGAAACTACTCATGCGGCCCTTTGTGTGAGGTCTTCGAATGCCTCAGTCGCTTCTGTCTTCGAGCTGAATTCCCAATCATCCATCAAGCCGCCATTATAATCGGCGCAAATTATTTTGAATTTTAATTCCTCTTCTCTTTGATTCGGAGACCAAAGAGACACTTGTACGAGTGCTGCCGTACCACCAACAATACTGATCTCATCAATGACTTCCTGAGATGCTGCGATCACGCGGCCCTCCTTTCCATAAGCTCCACGAATGTATTTTCCTTGGGCTTATGAGGCATTGTTTTGTCCCAGTCGGTAAAGTCAGCTTTGGTGAATTCCTCCAAGAGGGCGGGGTTCAGAAAAGCAAAAGACTCAGGGTCATCATCTCCAATCATTGATCCAAACACCGCATAGGGCTGCTTCAGCCATAGAGATTGAAGTGCAGAGATTTTGATGTGATTGTGAGAAACAAGATCTGTCCGCCAATTCTTCTCGGCTTCAGTTCGTGGGACGCGAGCATTCCCGATAACGGTATTCACCCCTAGCTCATTAAAACAATAATTTTGAATGGCCCCAACCATCAGTGGGAAGTAGCCCTTGCGGCGGTGCTGCTTGTAGATTTGGCAAACGGTGATAAAGGCGGCTTTGGCTCCGTCCTTGTATTCAATGGTAAATTCAAATCTCTTATTTTTATCAACCGCGAGTAATTGGGGGATTTGAATATTTTGT
>JALRJZ010000064.1 GCA_023261045.1 Akkermansiaceae bacterium | reverse complement strand
AAAGCCATGCTCCCATGGAGGCTTTTCCGGGAATTTCCGTTCCCGTGCAGAAAAGTGTTTTTCCAGGGTCATGGTTAATTGCAGTCGTCGAAGTAGAATTGATCAAGGTGATTTCATCGGCGACGCCACCGAGGTGAGGAAAAACTTCCGAAAGCCACATTCCTCCCTGTCCATGTTGTTTGAATTGAAACATCGAAGGCGCCACTAACTTGGCTTTGCCTCTTGTCATGGCGGTGACTCGTTGTCCCTGGTGGACTGACTCGGGGAGTTCTTCTTTAAAGCGTTTATGGAGTTCAGGTTTGTAATCAAAGGTATCGAGCTGTGATGGAGCTCCTGCCATAAACAAGAAAATGACGCGTTTGGCCGGGGCGTTTGGAAGGTGGTAGCCATGGCTTGCTTTCGCCTTTGCTTGGAGGCTTAAGTTGCCAAGAACAGTTGCTCCGAGACCCATTGATGACGTGTTTAGAAACTGGCGTCTGGTCTGGGACTCTAAGAGCTTTTCAAAAGATGTCATTTGATTTTGAGGGGGCTTATTCGCGGGTCTTGAAGGAGTCCTGATTCAAAAGAGTATGGACTATCATGGTCCATGCAAACAGTTCGTTCTTTGCTTCTTTAAAAGTTTTTAAACCTACTTTGAGGCTTTCTAGCCGCGCATGATCTGGAGGATGCGAGGTGATCGTCTCGTAGAGAGTTGAGAGCTTTTCTTCCTCGTTCCCTGGCTCGTTGATGATCGATTTTGCCTTGTGAGTAGCGGCTTGATAATACTCGGGCTCATTCATCATCAATAAGGCTTGAAGTGGCGTATTTGTTCTCTCTCGCCGAGCAACACAGGAATCTCGGGAGGGTGCATCAAAAATCGTCATTTGGGGTGGGGCGAGACCCCGTTTCCAAAAAGTATAAATACTTCGTCGCCTTACGTCATTGCCGGAAGCCGGTTCGAAGCGATTGGGGAATGAGCTTGGCAAAGCGACCATTTTCCAAAGCCCCTCTGGCTGTGGAGTTTTGACGCTTCTTCCTCCCATGGTGGGATCCAGAAGGTCTGTCACTGCAAGAATTTGATCACGGATCACTTCTGCATCGAGCCGTGTTCGGGAGCCTCGAGCAAGAAGCCGGTTTTCAGGATCGCTTTCGAAGTCAACTGAAGTGCCTCTCGATGATTGCTGGTAGGTTTCGCTCAAAACGAGAGTCTTCATCAATTCCTTGACCTTCCATCCTGATTTCGTGAATCGGACTGTTAAAAAATCGAGAAGCTTTGGGTGGCTTGGCCACATTCCTTGAGCGCCAAAATCTTCAGAGGTTTTGACGATTCCCGTTCCAAAAATCTGCTGCCAAAAACGGTTGACCGCAACCCTTGCAGTCAGTGGGTTACTTTGGCTTGTGAGCCAATTTGCGAGATCCATGCGCGAAGGGGTTGGGCCGGTAGTGGTGAGGGGCGGCAGGAAAGCGGGAGTGTTGCGTGAGACCTCTTCACCAATCTGATCGTAGTTTCCCCTGATGCGCAGATGAGTTGGTCGAACTTCATCGCGTTCTCGCATAATCATGGCTCCCGTGATTTGGCGCTCAAGTCCTTTCTTTTGCTTCTCGAGCTCGCTGAGCTGTTTTTCGGTTTCTTTGAGCGTGGCGGTGACTTGTTCTTTTGTGAGTGTTCCAAACTCAGCGTGATCTGAGGGGATCACAGGACCGTTGAGGAGCTTTTGGATTTCGGCGATCTTCGTTCGTGTTTGAGCAATTGCAGCATCGAATCCGCTCATTCTTGATTGTTGCTCTTTGGTGGGGAGATCAATGTAGGGCTTTTGAAGTCCACGGTAAAAGTCGGGTGTCCCTCTTCCTCCGGTTTCCGGTGTACCATCAAAGTTATTGAAGAAGGCATACATTTGGTAGAAATCCTTCATCGTGATGGGGTCGTATTTGTGGTCATGGCAGACGGCGCAACCCATTGTCAGCCCCATGAAGGCTGTTCCCACGGCAGAAACACGATCGACAACATTTTTGAAGTGAGACTCTTCGGGAAGAGCGGTCCCGACATCAATGATGAGGTGGAGTCGATTAAATCCTGACGCGATGAGTTGATCCTGACTGGGTTCTTCATAGAGATCACCGGCAATCTGATACTTGGTAAATTCGTCGTAGGGCAGGTTTTGGTTGAATGCTCGAATGACCCAATCACGGAAGGGCGAATGATCCCGGAAGTGGTCGTGATGGTTGCCGTTCGTGTCGGCCACGCGGACTAAGTCGAGCCAGTATTTTGCCATGTGTTCTCCATAGGCTGGTTTGGCCAGGAGACGGTCAACGAGAGCTTTATAGGCATCAGGAGATTCGTCGCTTAGAAACTCCCTAATTTCTTCTAAGGACGGTGGAAGCCCAGTCAGATCTAGTGAAAGTCGACGGATCAAGGTGCGCTTGTCCGCTCGAGTTTTTGGAGATTTTCCAGCCCTCTCCATGGTTGCAAGGGTGAAGTAATCGATCTCGTTTTTTGGCCAATTTTTATTCTCAACGGAAGGCAGCGATTGTTCTTTCGGTGAGACAAAGGACCAGAATGCTTCATAGTTTGCACCTTGTTGAATCCATTCTTTGATGAGCTCTTTTTCAGACTCGGTGAGTGGTTTGGCATGCCCGTCTTCGGGGGGCATTGGATCATTCTTGTCGGTGATACGAATCCAAGCTTCTGATTGATCTAGCGAGCCAGGTTTGATCGCCTGGAGGCCCTCTTGATTCTTTTGATACGCTCCTTCAGGCGTGTCGAGGCGAAGCCCAGCCTTACGATTAGGTTTTCCTTTTGTATCGATGCCATCATCTGGCCCGTGACACATGATACATTTTGCCGAGAGAATAGGCCTGATCTCTTGGTTAAAAGAGATCTCTGCCAGACTATGACTCGCGAGCGTGACAAAAAATGAAAAGAATCGAGATGCTTGAAGAAGCGTCATGACAACGACAGCATTGCATACCCAAAAAAAGAATCAAGTGGGCTCGGAGGGAATGGTTACTGGCCTTGAATCAGAGTGATCACTTGGTGGGGGTTTCGAATCGGGGCTAGTTTGTCGTGACTCTCAAGCGAGCGAAGATCCCTGATTGATCTTGGATAGAAGGAAGGTATCGCCACGTTTCAGAGAGATGGCCTTCGGGAGAGATTTCTGATGAAACAAGAGCAGCTTGGTCACTCGACCAGTTGATGAGATCAGTTGAGAATTCCGTGATGTAGGTAATCCCCATGGCAGCAGCGGGTCGATTAAATGAGAGAGTGAGCACGTTTCTGTTCACTTCCAAAAAAGGAAGGATGGTCGAGTCGGCAAGATGGGGGTTTCCATTAAGAGCGAATTCAAGGAGATTTGTGATTCCATCTCGATCTGGGTCACCATTTGGTGATCCGATCACTTCATTGATTTCAGCCCAGGCTTGGTAAGAGACTCCTTCGTCAATTTGGCCTGGAGTTCCTCCGGGTAAGATACCTGCCGACCAACTTGCTGGCAGGCTATGATCTGGAAGAGCGTAGGGGTCGGCAAGTATCAGAGAAAAGCCTTGTCCATCTGACCTCTCAGGCCAAGGAAGGCTGTCTCCATAGACAAAATCCAGGATTCCCGTGCCAGCTCCGAGCGAGAGTTTTATTTGTTCTCCGCTGTTTGACAAATTGTCCGTTCCATAACTTCCGATGACGGGGAGCCCCGTCCCGTAACGGCCTTCGAAAGCCGCGACGTTTTTAACGATGAGCAAGAACTGGCCTGGTTCGATTTGCGTTCCAATTGGAAAGTCAAAGTCGATTCCTTTTGTAAATCGGACATCGGTGAGATCAATCGTCTCTGAGCTAACGTTTTGGATTTCGAGATATTCGTAGTCGTCGTTTTCAGCGCTTATGTCCAATTCCGTGCCAGATGGGGGGCTTGGATTGTACATGATTTCCGAGATCACAAGAGCATTTTGATAAGCGGCAACCTCGGGAGTTTCTGCAATGAATTCGCTAGGTGCTGACCAGTGACTCCAACGACCTGATGAATCAAGATGACGCACCCGAGCTCGATAAGTTTTACCGGGGCGAACAGCAACAAGGGGGAAGGTGTAAGAGGAACGAAAGGTCGTAAGCTCTCCAGATTCGTAGGGCGATTGAATTTCAAATTTATAAGGCTCTGTGGGGTCGTATCCAATGGTCTCGGGGTTTGAGATTTCAGAGAGACGCCACTCCATCGCTGCAAACGAAGCATTCGCTGGACTGTTAAAAGAGGATGAGGTGAAAGTCAGAGTGTTTCCATCTTTGTTAATCTGTGGAGTTGCAGGGATGTTTGATCGATTTGTGAGAAGGTTCGAGGTCATCCATTGCCCCCGACTTCTGATGTAGTTTTTGGTCAGTTGGATCATTCCACCAAAGTCACCTGTCGTAGAAATATCATAATACCGATCCGGGTGATTGATCCTGGGATTATTGTCCCAAAGCCGGCGGTCAGCTTCCACTAAAGAAGGAGCTCCGGGAGTCCAAACATCTTTAACAATCTCGTCAATGACACGATCACCTTCGTCATTATTGTAGAGGAGATCCATCAGCTCACGCACTCGGTTTTGGTATTGAGTGTTGAAGGCCGAATTACTGGCAACCTTCCTCCTAAAGTCATGATCACCACTCCCATACATGTTGTTGGCCCAAGTCAGATCGAGATCCCAAGGGTGAACCTCAAACTTGTCGGTGACTGGATTATGGTAATAGTAGTAGTTCTTGCCATAAGCGATGTCGTAGTGGTGGATTCCCTCAACAATGGTTCGGTAGCTGAGATACTTGTCGATATCGAGATTGTCTCTCCACCACTGCGCAGTCGGTGTTGAATTTCGGTATCCGCTAATAAAGTTTCGCACATCAGAAGCGTCGGTGACCTGTGTTGGCCCCTGATTGTTGGCAACACCACTGTGACCTTCGATTTTGTAAAGATTCGCATCGGGTAGGCCATGTTCATCGAGAAATTGGCCGTCGAGTTGCTCAATGGCTAGGTAGAGTCCATAGTAATCGCTATTGTATTGGGTGGTTCCTGTGGCGTTGGCCTCATCGATGACGTAAAACTGAGTGTAATGGGTGTGGCAGGCTTCCACTCCTGCGAGCTCAAAGAGCTTAAACCCCGTGGACTCAAAAAGCCCTTGTTCGCCACGGTGGTTAAAGGCGACCTGTTGCACGATTGATGAAAAATTCAGTTTATCCCAACGAGTCTGATATTTTTTTCCATATTCATCTCGGGCTTGAAAACGATGCCCCCGCTGAAAATCAAATTTCCAAAAGTTCTTTCCGTATTGATATCGATGCACGCCTCCGCGAGGTCGATATTGGATATGATCGTAGACTTGTCCGTCATAAACCATCGTTCCTGGCCAGAGGTATTCGGAGCCGCCATAGCCGCCAAACTGGGAGTCATTGGTCCACTGTGAGGTTGTCAGTAGAAAATACGTGGGGATACTTGACATCAACGATCCAGGAAAAGTCATCGGGGCATTTCCAGGACGCACCAGTCCTGTCCAATTTGGAGTTCCATCATAGACGAAATAGGCAAAATTGGGTTGTGGATCGTCCTGATAGGGAACGGTAATCGTGTTCTGGGATTGATCGCTTGCCGTGATTCGGTAGCGAATGAGCCGCCGATTGGTTTGAAGGCTTGCCGGGAGGCTCACCGTGTAGATGTCGTCGCCTGCCAGAATATCCCCATTAGATCCATCGTCTTGCATGGCTATTGAGGTCCATTCCGAAGGATCTTCATAGCGGGGGTCAAGATTGGGAGTGCCGTTATTGTTAAACTTTAGATACCGGCAGAAGTAATCCCCTGGTTCAACAATCTGATACTGCAAAGTGACTTCTCCAATTTCATTTGGATCGGTAATCTTTGCGGTAATGAGAACACTTTCTCCAGATGTTGGCTCAGAGGGCTCATGGTTGACTTGGCGAATCTGGGGCGGTGCTGCAACTGCGTAGGAAGAGTTCCTTTGGCCAGGGGTTGGGGTGTAGGAGTTGGTTGATTCATTCGGAGCCGAGAGGAGTTCTGCGTCGAGTGAAAAGTCACTACTGTTTGCACTCGAGTTGATTCCTCGAATCGCGATGACGTTAGTCCCTTCTCTCAGGAAGGCCGCCCCATTGAGAGTGAGCTCAGTCCAAGCCGCTTCATGATTATTGGCAAAATTTGATGGTGCAGGAAAAGGGATGGAGCCCGCATCGAGTGAAAATCTCCCGGCTTCAGCGCCATTGAGATAGATCACAGCCCCATCATCGTGATAGCATCTCAGCTTGATTGTGGCCGGAAGCTCTCCAGGCTCAATTTGAAATTCTTTGCGAGCAAACACGCTTAGATAGGTGCCCCGCATGTCACCAAGAACGGTTGTGTCGTCGCCATCACCAAAGCCAATGGGGAGGGTCGCATCGAGCCACTGCCCATCATCCGAATCGAGATATTCAAGATCCCACCAAGCCTTTCCGCTATCATCGTTGGATGGGTAAGTCAGGCCCTTGCGGTAGCGCCATCCTGATTCTCCAGCTCCGACGATGACGGATGGTCCTTGATTTGCATCTGACCCACCTTGCGTTGCTGGAAAACCGGAGGCTCGCCAGCTTCCTCCAAGGTCGTTGTCTAGTGTCGGATTGATGAGTTCGATGGAGGGGCTTGCGAGAGGTGAGCCAAGCTCATCTCCAACCGTTGGCCAAGGAAACCCCAGAGAATAGGAAACTTCGTCGATGGTGAGTCCTGCAGGGTTAGAAAGCGTGATCGTTTCTCCTGAATTTCGAAGGCTTGTTCCATTAGCGAAAGGCCCGAGGGGGCGGCTAATGCCGAACTTGGCAACAGCCGTGTCAGGGTCTTCAGCGATGACTAAGTATCCTTTGGCTGCGATGATCGTTCCAGTTGGGAAGAGAAAAGAAACTCCACTGGTAAAAGAAAAACCGCTGAGGTCGATGGAGCGATCACTTGGATTGTAGAGTTCGATAAACTCGGCTCTCTGAGTTTTATCACTTTCATCGTAGTGGATCTCATTGATGACAACCGCGAGGGATTTCAGAGAGCTTACCAGGATAACGAGGCAGAGGAGTCGTAAGCAAGATGGTTTCATTGATTGGGAAAATGGAGTTGAAGCAAGGAGAGGCTCATGTGGAGCCATAGGTTTTTAAGAAATGAGATCATGGATGACACGGCCATGGACATCGGTGAGGCGAAAATCTCGCCCGGCATGATGGTAGGTGAGTTTTTCGTGGTCGAAGCCAAGCAGGTGAAGAATGGTCGCCTGAAGGTCGTGAACATGAACTTTGTCTCTAGTGATATGAAAGCCAAAGTCATCGGTTTCTCCATAAGTCCCAGGTTTGATGCCTCCTCCTGCGAGAAGGGTTGTAAAAGCTTGAGGATGGTGATCGCGACCTGCTTTGCGACCGAGGGATGGATTGGTCTCTACCATTGGAGTCCTCCCAAATTCACCACCCCAAATAACGAGGGTTTCGTCGAGGAGACCGTGACGTTTGAGGTCTTGAATGAGCGCGGCTGTCGCTTGTGCGGTGGCGGCGCAGTTTCTTTCCGTGCTTCCTTTTACATTGGAGTGTGCGTCCCATCCGGAATGATAAACATTAATAAAACGCACCCCACGTTGAACCATTCTACGGGCCAGAAGGCAGGCTCGGGCAAATGAATGTTGTTCTCGTTGGCATCCATAGAGCTTGATGGTCTCCTCTGATTCAGACTCTAAATCCATCAGCTCAGGTGCGGAGAGTTGGAGGCGTGCAGCCATTTCGTAGGAAGCCATACGCGTCGCGATTTCTTGGTCACGAATGGTGGAGAGTCTTTGTGCGTTGAGGTCGTTGATGAGTTTGAAAGTATCTTTTTGAAGACCAGGTGAAATCGTTGAGGGTGTTGAAACATTCAAGATAGGATCTTTCCCCTTCCTGAAGCGCACACCGGTATAGGTCGTGGGTAGAAAACCTGAGGACCAAAGAGCGGAGCCCCCTGAGAGGCCAGCCCCAGTAGACATGACAACAAAGGCAGGAAGATTATTACTCTGTGCCCCAAGCCCGTAAACCGCCCAAGATCCGAGAGAGGGTCGACCAGGCTGAGAGAATCCAGAGTTTAGGAAAAGCTGAGCAGGGGCGTGGTTGAACTGATCAGTCGTGCAAGATTTCACAATGCAAAGCTCGTCTGCAACAGATCCAAGGGGGGCGAGTGGAGAGCCTAAGCTCGCTCTTGTTTCACCATACTGCTTGAAAGAAAACTGAGGGCCTAAGACTGCTGCATTTGGTTGAATGAAGGCATATCTTTGATCGCCAATGATTGATTTTGGAAGAGCAGAACCTTCGAGCTTAGAGAGCTGAGGCTTATGATCAAAAAGCTCAAGCTGTGATGGGGCGCCCGCCATAAAAAGGTGGATGACGGCTTTTGCTTTTGGGTTCTGATGAGAGCTTCTTGGTTGAAGAGATCGACCGCTCAAAGAATTTGTCAGCAGGCTTGCGGCTGCAATTTTTCCCACGCCCATTGCACACTCTTCAAGAAAGTAGCGCCGGGGAATATCGTTTTCGATCAACATGGGGGATTGATGGAACTTAGTTTTTTGTGACGACCTCGTCGAGAGAGAAGAGTGCCCTTGTGAGGGCAAACCAAGAAGGGTGTTTTTGGTAGAAGTCGTTGAGTAGTTGAGTTTCACGCTCCGTTGGAGGCCGAGTCAAGAGGCGACGAAAGGCCCAAATGATCTTTTCTTGGTCGGAGCCCTCCATCTTTTCGAGGAGCTTTCCATAACGTTGAGCAATATCGACAAACATGGGGTCATTCAAGAGGGTGAGCGCTTGGAGAGGAGTGTTTGAACGGTCTCTTTGAGCGAGGCATGATTCCCCAGATCCGGCGTCAAAGGTTGTCAGCATGGCAAAGGGGGCTGTTCTCTTCTGATAAGTGTATATGGAGCGGCGAAACTGATTTTGCTCATCACTGGGTTGCCACTTGGGGCTTCCGTATGCGACTTCAGAAATGCCCTCTGGCTGCGGAGGCTTGACCGGAGGTCCATACATTTGCTCGCTTAGCAGACCCGAAGCAGCGAGGATGGAATCTCGAATGATTTCGGCTTCTAGTCTTTGTCGTTTGAATCGAATCGCCCCATTTGTGGTGATTTTAGAATCTTGTTGGTAAGCTTGGGAAGTGACGATGAGACGATGAAGCTTTTTTAAAGACCATCCCTCTTTCATAAACAAAACGGCAAGGTGATCGAGTAAGGCTGGATGAGAGGGGGGTTGTCCTTGCATTCCAAAATCATCAAGCGTCGGCACAATTCCCTCACCAAAGAAAGAGGCCCAGTGACGGTTGACGATCACCCGAGCAACAAGAGGGTTATCCGAAGAGACAAGCCAACGTGCAAATTCCAGTCGGTTGGTGGGGGGCTGCTGATTGGATGGGAAAATGGCTTCCGGGAGACGAGGGTGCACTTGCTCTTTAGGCTGAGTGTATTCCCCACGGTGCCGAAGCAATGTCGGTCGGGTATTGCCCTGAGGCCGCTCTGCCATCACGAGTGTCTGTGTTCCTTTCAGAGGTTGCATCAGTTTTCGAATCTCGTCGGAGTAGGTTTTGAGTTCGGGAGCCTGCATGAGAAAATCCTGCAACGTGCCTCGATGAAGAATGGCTTTGATCTTTGGAGAAGAAGACGCACTGATGCGGAACTTGCCGAGAGTCGAAGCGAAGTGGCGCCCGAAATGCATTCGAATCTCGAAAGGAGTGTTGGGTGCTACAGATTCGGCAAGGTTAAAAACTGCGACTTGTCTCTGGCCAATTTCGCTTTTGAGTGACCAACCTGTTTGGATGTCACCATCGATCGCCGTGGAAGCATCCGCATTGCCAGAATACTGAGCAGCAAATGCTGATTGAGAAGAGCCAGAAAAAGTAAGGGCTTTGGTCGTATGAACTTCGAATTCAGAGAGAAAAAAGTCTCCTTTTCTCCCCTCGTAATAGGTCATGCCTGGGCCGTTTTCAGGAAGTCGAGGGTCTGGCAGAGCTTCCAGACGAAGAGAATGGATTACTTCGTCTTGGCCCGGGAACTTTAGGGTGATGATGTCGTGCTTGGAGGTGTCACCAGCAGCAAAGATGATCCCATTTTCTTCGGGGGTCAGATAAGGGGTGTTTGATTCCAGTTCTGCAGCAGTGAGAATTTGCCAGTCTTGCAGATCTGGCTCGATCGATTCGAGCCATTGTTGGTATTTCTTTTCTAAATCTTGTTGCGCGGTGAGATCGTTTTTTTCGCTCGTGCCCAGAGATAATTGAAATTTAGCAATGGTGTGTTGTGATCCATAGTTTTGAATGAGTGTGATCGTAAAGTGAGTCCCCGCAGGATGGTTAATTGGTTTTTTGAAAAGAAATGTCGCAGAGTGAGCTTGGTGAAGTGGTCGTTTGGGATTGTGGATGGCCCAGCCTGTTTCGATTTTTCCATCAATGGCATTCGAGATTGCGAAGTTCTCTTGTTCAATTGAAGCCGTAGGGTTTACTAAGACAACTTTTTCTGGAGGCGTCGAATTGTCGATGGGGCGAGCGGTGACTTCAATTTCACTGAGCACAAAGTTTCCATGCTCGGTTCGGCCTGGTCCTTGGAGCCCTTCTGGAAGAGTCACAAGTTTGAGTGCCGTGATTTCAGGTTTCTCCGACTCCAGGGTGAGGGTGTAGGTGTCTCGATCGGTGATTGCTCCAGATGCGCGGACAACCGATTCCTCAATGTTTAGCTGAGCCTCCTCACTCGTTGCCGAAAGAATTTTTTGAGGCTGGAAAATGATTCCGTCAGTTGGTGAAGGCCAGTGGCTGGAGAGTTCCTTTTCGAGGGTTTCTCTTTTGAGCTGGCGATCTTGGTTTTTTCTTCGGAGCTCGGGAGTCAAAATCTCGTAGTCAGGCTCAAGGGTATTATCAAGATATGCCATCATCCCGAAATAATCGTGATGTGTGATCGGATCATATTTATGAGTGTGGCACTGGGCACAACCCGTCGTAAGGCCTAGCCAGACGGTTCCGGTCGTGGCAACCCGATCTGTCATGGAATAATAGCGAAATTCAAGGGGATCAATTCCTCCTTCTTCATTGAGCATCGTGTTGCGGTGAAATCCGGTGGCGATGATTTGCTCACTGGTAGGATTTGGAAGCATGTCACCGGCAATTTGCTCGATGCTAAATTGGTCAAATGGCTTATCGGAGTTGAATGCCGCAATTACGTAATCGCGGTAGGGCCAAATCGAACGGTCTCGGTCTTTTTCATATCCGTTGGTATCGGCGTATCGGGCTAAATCAAGCCATCGACGTGCCCAGCGCTCGCCATATTTTGGAGACCTCAAAAGCTCATCAATGATCTTGTGGTAAGCCTCTTTTGTTGGGTTTGCAGCAAAGGCGTCGGCAATTTCAATACTCGGAGGGATTCCGATGAGATCAAGGTGGAGTCTTCTGATGAGGGTGTATGGATCGGCCTTGTGAGTCACCTTAGAGTGGTAAAGATGATCAATTGGATGAGAGTCTCTAGGAATTGTTGAGCTACGTGGGGCGACGAAGGCCCAATGTGTTTCGTATTGAGCTCCTTGTTTGATCCAGTTTTGAAGAAGCTTTTGTTCCTCTTTTGAGAGTGTTTTGTTGGTCTCGGGAGGAGGCATGACTTCTTCCGGATCATCGGAGGTAATTCTCGCGATGACCTCGAGCCAATCTTGATCGTCGGGCAGATCAAGCCTGAGGCTAGCCTTGCGCACCGACTTGCCCGATTCATCCTTCGCGTCGTCGGGGCCGTGGCATTTGAAGCAATTTTGCGAGAGGATGGGCCGGATGTCTCGAGAGAAGGCGATCTTGCTGAATTCCTCAGCAACCAAAAATCCTCCGCAGGCCAGGAAGGTTCCTGCGAAGACAGAAAAGCTGAAAAATGGCGCCCGTAGCATCGGTGTTTCCAGTGGGAATACGGTGTGTGTTGGTTCTATCCTTTCAACGGGAGAAGTTCGATCGACTTGAATTGAATAGGCGCCGTTTCGGCTTGGATGGAAATATATCCCTTGGTTAGAGGAGTCCCGTCGTTGAGTTGAACT
>JALRJZ010000063.1 GCA_023261045.1 Akkermansiaceae bacterium | reverse complement strand
CTTAGAGAGTTCAAAGAGATTGCGCACCTTAGCCGAAAAAGCGAACTCCTGATCCTCAATTAACGAATCAAGAACCTCTGGCTTCTTAGTCTTTAACCAAAACTCCTCGTGTTGGAGTTGAGCCTCTAGTTCGGAGATCACAGTACGATAGGATTCAATTTTTGCACCATCTCCACTCCGCCTCTTGAGTTGATCCAGATCGCGATACAGACAAGCTACGACATGTTGATCGTTCTCAATCTGCTGACGCTTAGCGCTCAAATCCTCCTCACCAAAAAGCTTCTCAAAAATGAGACGCTCGTCATGCATCGGAGGAATGGCGACTCCTCGGCTATTCCAAGAACAACCCCATCCCCGATCGTAAATACTAAAGGCTAAAAAAGGGAACCGTGTGTCGCCACCGATCGCGCGAGAGAGAACTTGGTCGACCGAAATGGTATTGACGAAATTTGCTGCCTCGGGTGTCGGAGCTCCGGTTAGGAAAGATTTTTCGGAGTCATGATTACTGGTGTTCATCCCCGGGTGATAGATATTCTGAAAAACCGTCAACTTGTCCCTGACTGAGAGATTCTTCAGATAGTGAGAGCTCGATAGCTCTCCACGTTTTTGTGGGAAAAAATTCGGCCCATAGAACCCTAGAGAATTACAAATAAAGAGGATGCGCTTGGGAGACTTTTGAGCAGGCGCAGTTTCTGCGGCCCGCAGATTGAGCGAATTCAAAGCGAGGGGTAATGCGGCTCCAAATTTTAAGAATTCTCGTCGATTATAGGGGCTCATGGATTGGGTTGGGTTGCTAATTGCAGGAGGACTCCGATCACTAAGTTTTGAAGGCGCCCATTTTCGGATTCTTCTCCGAGAAAATTCCATAGTTGAATTCGCTGACTCAGATCGGGCTTGGCACCGCCAGCGTATTCAAAAAACTTCTTCGCAAAATTATAGGCAATCTTGCGCTCTTGGGCCACAAGGGCTTGTTTTAAGCCAAAAATGTTCTCGAACTTTTGACCATCAATCTCTCCTGCGGCATCAATCGAACCTCCCGCTTTAAAATAGCCCTGTGGGCGGTAAATAAAGGTGCTACTGTGGGGCAACTTAATTTTGTAGCTCTCGCGCCACTCACCTGTGGCATCAAAGTTTTCTAAAGCAAAGCCATACGGATCAATACTCTTGTGACAGCTGTAACAGGCTCGATTCTCTTTATGCTGTGCGATCTGCTCCTTAAGCGTGGTGGCCCGATCATGTTTAGGTTCGAACGCGGGGATGCTCTCTGGAGGAGGTGACAACGGTGTTCCTGCGATATTTTTTGAAATCCAAGCACCGCGCAAAATCGGAGAAGTATCGTACCCATCTGTAGTCACTTTAAGAATGCTGCCCATCGTCATTAATCCCCCACGTGGGCTGCCCTCCGGAAATTCAACGAGGCGGAGGTCCTGCCCGAGGACTCCCGGAACCCCATAATGCCTCGCCAAGCGCTGATTGAGAAAAGAAAAATTGGAATCAATAAGAGCTCTCGCTGGAAGGTTTTCTTGGATCACATGATTCAAATAAGCACGTGTTTCAAGCGGGAGATAATAATCCAAAAGATCATCATAGAGAGGATAAAGTTTGAGGGAGGGAGTGACCTTGTTAAACCCTCGGAGATGAAGCCACTGATCGCTCAATGATTGGATCATCCTTTGACTCCGACGATCTTGGAGCATTCGTTGAATCTGAGAACGCAAGGCCTCGCCCTGCAGTTTTCCATCTGAGCATAGAGCCAGCAATTCGTCATCGGGAACTGACAACCATAGAGCTCGCGCAAGAGAAGCAGCGATGGCAAAGGATTGATTTACATGCACCCCCGGGGCCATCAAGAACCGTGGAGAACACACAATGGACTTGAGGCCCAACTTTGTCGCGCGCACGAAATCACCACCCTTTTTAAGCGAAGCAAGACTCGCCTGATAATAAGGAGCGAGTTCTTCTTCGCTAAGATCTGAAGAAAATGCTCTTCTCGTAAAATTGCGCAGGACCAGCTTCAAATCCTCAGAGGACACCGAGTCGATCGCCACTTCCGCAAACCCCTCTGACTCTTGGAAATCAGTCACAACATCCAAACGCCCAATCGAAGCAATCGACTTCCCATCAAGAGAAACCGCATCCGTCACAAGAAACTTAATAAAGCGGCTTTTAGTTTCACTCGGAAATGGAACAGGCTGCTGGTTGGCGAAGCGCACATCGAGATGCCCTGAAGTGATTTTTTGGCCCCAATTCTTTCCATCGTCAGAGAAATAAATGTCATACGCTTTGACTAAACCATTGCCATTGCCACCAGCCCAAGTTGCAAAAGATAATCCCTGAATCGCAACCTCATTAGGATTCTCGAAAATCACGTAATGCGGAGGTTTCGCGACGGTCGGGGAAAATCGAGTATGCCAATACGTAAGATTCGAACCATCCTGCATCTTCTGCTTCTCCATTCCCTCCTGAAAGCTACTCACCACCACTGAGCCCCCAATGCGTTGGAGGTTGGTCCGAAACCCAACAAATTCTGTGACCTTTCTTGGCTCAGCTTTGATTGGAATCGCGCCAAAAACCTGCTGGTAGGAATGCGGCGGCCAGCTCTCCTGCACCGGACCCCGAACTCTCAGCTCTTTAATGTAGACGCCATGCGTGGGATGACGTTGACGGAAATTATGACGGGAGAAGCAGTGAACCGACACACTTTCACCAGGTCTCAAATAGGCTCGAATCGTTTTTGATTCGAGCTCTTTGTTGCCCAAGGAAATGACCCCTAATAAACGTTGGGGCTGTGGTCTGTCATCCGCATAATAATAACGACCAGCATGCACCTGCAGGCTCATCTCATCTTCAAAATCAGCCACTTTCGCCGCCTCAAATGTCAACTCATACCAACCCTCTTCTGGTGGATCAAAACCCTCATAAAAAAAGGAGTAGCTGATGCCATTATTCGAACGCGTCCACGAGAAAAGAGTGCCTTCTTGATACGGCCGATGATAACTCCGATACATTTCATGGCTGTCGCGAACTTTACGAGTCACCCACCTCTTTTCAGGTGCAAAACCTTGCGAAGGAAAAGCCTGCTCAATCATTTGATCGGCCACCGAAAAGTATGCCTCCAACATTTCGCGGCTCAGCTGAATGTTTCGGTTAGAATCAAAGTCATTTGTCCCCCGATCTTCCGGTATGATTTGAGCGAGGTCTAAATCAAGCCCCAGAAGATCGTTGAGGGAATGCACGAACTCATGTCGGCTTACCCGACGAAACGATTTACCAACTCCAGTTGCTGAGCTCCTCGCCAACCAGTCGAGGAGGAGGTCCTTTTGCTTAAACTCCAACTGCGCTTTGTCTGCAGGAGGCATCTTGCCTAGCAACAGGTTTTCGAAAATGAGAGTATGATTTAATCTCCCTGACTCCAGAGCCTTTTCGAGATTCACCCCTCCTTTTGCCGACGCATCATCATGGCAATCAAAGCAGTAGTGTTCGAACAACTCTTGAGCTTGCGCATGGTTCTCTAGTTCTGGACTGGCAAAGAGAAGACAAGGAACCAAGAAAAACAAAAAAGACGATGTGAGCGCGCAATTCACAGCCTTACAGTTATAGAAATCGAGGAGTCAAAATCGAGGGTTATTTCTTCTCACAAGATACGACTCGGAGGTCTCCCAAAGCCGTTTAAAACCCTTTTAGTTTTTTAGAAGCTCCACCATTGCTTTGCCCATCGCTTCACCAACGTTCATGTAGGTTTCGGGGTTGCCCCCATAATGGCCGCTCGAGCTTCCTCCTTTCGAAAGTGGATTGGTATAAACAAAACCCACCTGATCTTTGAGCTCCGGATCAGAGCTTTTTGAAACAGCTTCCATCGCGTCCAAAATCATGCCGTCACCTCGCGAAGATCCTTTTTGAGTTTGTCCAAGGGAAGCGGTCACAAAGCGAGCCTCGGGAGCATCAAAATCCTTGCGTAGGGCTTTGATCAACTGGATGAGGTTTTTCTCATAAGCAGCCGCATGCGCTCCGTTGCGCATGTCCTTATCACCTTGCCACCAGAAAAAACCCGCAACTTCAAATTCTTTGGCGCCGGGGTAATACTGATCAAGATTCTCTAGGACTTTTTTGGCAGCCGCAACATCGCCATCATACTGGCACCCAGCATACCATCCTTGAGACATATCACCTCCGGTGTCTCCACGTGGTTCGGCTGGAGTTCCACGATAACCGGGTTGTAATTTGCCCTCGTGTTCCCATGCCTCCGTGCCCGGGGGAAGAAGATCCCAGCCCAAGCTACGATTCCCAATACAACTTTTAAGCACTAACACCGGGGCATCGATGACATGTCCGAGGTGATGTCCAATTCCTATTTCAGGGCCAATATTTCGTTGAATGGTCATCCAATCATTTTGCTGATCCTTAGCTGGAGAATTTCCCGAACACATGACAAAGACGTTGCGCACGTCTTTGCGAACGGTCCAATTCCCCGACTCATCGACGAGATATGGGTATTTTTGGGGAGCGACCTCCTTTAAAGGAGCGGGCTTTCCAAATCCCAACATATTGGACTGCCCCATCAAGATGAAGACTTGTACAGGTTGGCTCATCGTCGCTTCACTTGGATCGGGATCAGGCAAAACATCAGGGAGATCACGAACCACCATCGACTTTCCATTCGAGCGGCGGCTACCATTTCTCTTCAACCATAAGACATCGTCTTCAGAGAGCTTGTCTTGGGTAAAACGAATCTGAGTACCATTCGACCGAATCACCACTACAAGACCAGCCTCAGCATCGTAGGATTTAAGCTCACCTTCAAAGGTCTTGGACCCATCGGCACTCGTCCATGTTCTTGCTTCCGCAGTGGAGAGCAAACTCTGGAAAGCGATGAGGAGAAAAGCGAACTTCAGTTTCATGGTAGTGGATTTGTTGAAGGTTAAAATCAGATCGCAGATCTGCACGACTCTCAGGAGATTTTGCAGAGATCAACAACCTTATTTCTTATGAAAAAAACCAATACGCTATGATTTCAAATCACTCCTTAAGCTGCCCTCTATAGAGCAGGTTTTGCTCGGGAGCCTATCAATCATACTGAGGGATTCTCATCCATTCTCCTCCCTTCAGGGCAGATTGGTGAGCGATGACGCCCGACAAAGTCATATTCAAGGCGTCCCCGATATCCACAATAGGTCGACGATCAAGGAGGATGGATTCGATAAAGTCGTTGGTAAGCTGGCCATGAGAGCCCCCGTGCCCCCCACCTTCGACGCCCATGGGGAGAGGCGGCCGACTTCCGTCTATCTTTTGATCATGGGATTTTTGTCCGTAGACTCGCCCCTGCTCCCCATGGGCGTCTTTCATATCCCAACTCACCCCCATCCGAGAGATCCCTCCTTCCTTTGTCTTTAACATCGCAATCTCGGTCCCAAAAAGATTTTCATACTGGTTTTCCGCTTCCCGGTATACCGGGTAAGCACTCTCAGTTCCTAATCCCGAAACCTCCGTAAAACGGCCTCCCGTGACCGAGACATAGTAGGCTGTTGCGTGAGTCGGATACCACATCGGTGGGAGCGCTCTACGCCAACCAAACTCATCAATCCGGCCATTCTTCGGATTATAACTCCCTAAGACGCCGACTCCATCATGCCAGTACTCCCCTTCCGAATAGATGATCTTTCCAAGCGCTCCCGACTGATATTGGACTCTTTTTGCATACAGATCCGCATGAAATGTGGAGGTCTCATTCATCATATACTTCATCCCACTTTGTTGAACTGCTCGGAATAGTCGTTCGGCCTCGTCGACGGCTTGAAACCCAAAGACAGCGGGAACGGCACTACAGACATGTTTGTCATGCTCCAAAGCCATGATCGCTAACCGAGCATGACTCGGTGCGTCGGTGGCGATGTAGATTGCTTCGAGACTTTGATCTTGAATCATCTCTTCGCACGAAGGGTAAGTCTTCTTGGCTCCTACGGCTTTTGCCAAGGCCGCACAACGCTGAGGGTCCAAATCTGTCGCCGCAACAACCTCAACATTTGGGTGGTTTTGATAGTAGAAAGCCGCCCCAAATTTACAAAGTCCATAGCCGGCAATTCCAACCTTGATCTTGCGTTCAGAAACTGGATGCCAATCGGTTACAACCCTTGGCTCTTGTTTTGTTTTCTCAAAGCCTGGTATCACTTTCCCACGCTGATCTCTTGGTGGTTCATCTGCTCCAGCGGCCCCCATCATCCCAGCAAAAATCCCACTACCACCAAACCCGTTCAGGAATCGCCTCCGTGAAAAAGAACCATCATCTTTTGTCACTTCTTCACGGCCGTTAAAGTTTCCTTTCATTGTGATAGATTACATTTTTTTAAGAATCATACAGCTTCTATTCTTGTTCTTCGCCTGACACTTCTAGGACACGATACATTGCGATCAATCCATCCGTTGATCCTCTGAAATCTTCAAGATTGCTCCGAATCTAGATTTGCTTTTTATTGCTCGCTCGTATGTGTCCAGTGATTGCGCGTCTCCTCATTTTGTTGGCCCTTATTCCCGCTCTCTCCCTCAGCGCCGCACCATACTCCGCCGAAGTTCTCGCTGATAATCCAGTCGCATTTTACCGCCTCAACGAAGAAGCCGGATCGTCGTTGGCGAGGGATTCTTCGCCTCATTTAAATCATGCCACCTTCGAAGGAGTCAACGCTCCCAAATTAGAAGTGGAGGGGCTCACCAGCGAGAATGATAATAGCGCAGAATTCAGTGGAAATTCCTCGGATCGTTCCTACCTCCTGACCCCACCATTATTCAATCCAGCAACAACGAGCTTCACACTTGAAGCTCTTTTCAAAACGGACTCCACAACTCAACAAGCATTGATTCAACAAGATGGAACAACAGGAAGAACTCTTTTCTTCTTGGCTAATGGCACAGGTGAAATTCGAAGTTTTCTTGGAGGAGGGGTTCGAAGTAGCGCTTTTTCTGCGAGTCTAGGCGAGGTGTATCACGGCGCTTTCGTTTTTGACCAACCTTCCTCAACATGGACGTGGTATATCAACGGAGCGAAAACAGCATCGGGAAGTGTCAGCCCCGAAACATCAAACGGGAGATTTCTCATCGGAATTCACAAAAACTTAACAGGAAATCTCTTTGATGGAGTGATCGATGAAGTTGCTTTCTACACTCATCCACTCTCGGCCGAGAGAATTGCACAACACTACGACTCGATTGAAGCCGAGCAGCTTCTGCAATTTTTCAATGCGACGCCGCTAAGTATCTCGGCGGGAGGATCCTCAACCATCTCTTGGAACGTTTCGCCCGATGTCCTTTCTCTAGAAATTCAACCCCAACTCGGTGATGTCATGCCCTTGACCCAAAATGGTGTTGGGAGCGTCATCATCACCCCCACTGCCACCACAACTTACACCCTCACGGCAACCTCACTCTCGGCTGAGGTCACAGCCGAGCTCACCGTCTTTGTCGACGAACCAGCCAGCTTTCAAATCAATGAGATCTCAGCAATCAATGCTGGTCCTTTCACCGACGAGGATGGTGCTCAAAGCGATTGGATTGAAATCAAAAACACCGGGAATACTCCCAGTGATCTTGCGGGGTTTTATCTTACCGATGATCCCCTAAACCTCACCAAGTGGCAATTTCCTCCAACAGCCGTCAGCGATGGCGGCCTCCTGTTAGTCTTCCCCTCCGACAAAGATCGCGCCCTTTCCGGTGAAGAGCTCCACACCAATTTTAAACTTTCCTCCAACGGAGAATACCTCGCTCTGGTCGAACCCGACGGTATCACCATCCACGACGAGTTCGCACCAGCCTACCCACCCCAATACGTCGCCAATTCGTATGGTCGCCTCGCCGATGGAAGCGCAGGATACTTTCCCGAGCCCACTCCTGGTATCGAGAACGGCACCTCGATCTTCGACGGCTTTGTCGAAGAAGAAGTGGTCGCCGATGTTCCTCGGGGATTTTATGAGAATCCCTTCATCGTCAATCTCAGCACTTCCGATCCGACCCTTACCATCCGCTACACCCTCGATGGCTCACCTCCCACCGAATCCACCGGCTCGCTCTCTAACGGCCCGATTGATATCGATACCACGACCATTCTCCGCGCCGCCGCCTTCGGTCCCGGCAAGGCCCCTCGGAAGATCACCACTGTCACCTACCTCTTCCTTGCCGACGTTGTCAATCAACCAAACAATCCCGCCGGTTACCCTTCGGTCTGGCAGCCCGGCACCAGTGCAGACTATGGCATGACCGCCAGCGTGGCGCCCGACCAAGACATCATCGATGCCCTCATGTCCCTTCCCACCGTCTCGGTGGCGATGCCCATCGATGATCTTTTCAATAACAACACCGACCCCGCCATCGGTGGGATCTACGCGAACTCCACCATCGCCCGCGGCTTCGCTTGGGAACGGGCTTGCTCCGCTGAATTCTTTGGATTCCCCCACGGGCAGGAACTTCAGGTCGATTGCGGAATGCGCGTGTTCGGAAATGCCAGCCGGTGGACCTCTCGCCCCAAGCACAACCTTCGTCTCGTCTTTCGCTCCACCTATGGACCCTCAGCACTCGAATTCCCCGTCTGTGGAAATGATGGCTGGCCCGACAAGGTCAACAGCTACTTGCTTCGTGGACAGAATGGTGACTCCTGGTTTCATCCCACCTCAGGCCAACGCAACGAAGCTCTCTACATGCGGGATCAACTTGCCCGCAGTCTCCAGCTTGCCATGAACCGACCCGCCAACTTCCAGGAACACGTCCACCTTTACCTCAACGGGCTCTACTGGGGGCTCTACCACACCCTCGACCGGAACGAAGACAACTCCATGGCCCAGCGCTTCGGTGGAGCAGAAGAAGATTGGGACGTCATCAAGTCCTCTCGCACAAACGGGATGGAGGCGATCGATGGCGACTTAACATCTTGGAATGAAATGCTGACCCAATCCGAGGCTGGACTCGGTAGCGACGCATCCTATCAGGAAATTGAAAAACTCATCGATCTCGACAACCTCATCGACTACCTTCTGGTCAATTTTTACGACGGAAATTCTGATTGGGATGACAATAATTTCCAGGCCGCTCGGCGACGAACTGGTGAGGATCGATGGCGTATCTTTGTTTGGGATTCGGAGCGCACATTCCTCAGTCCATCGACAAATAACACCACCAAAAACTTTGAGAATCGCACAACTCGTTTGCACACCAACCTCAGGTCGAATGCTGAGTATCGATTACGTTTTGCCGACCGCGTTCACAAGCACTTCTTTAATAACGGAGTGCTCACGCCCGCCAGCGTGACCAACCAACTGGACCAGTGGATCGACACGCTCCAAACACCGCTCATTGCGGAATCAGCCCGGTGGGGAGATGCCCAACAAGCTAGCCCGCTTGGCCTCACCCAATGGCAGACCGAAGTCAACTACCAGAAGAATACCTACCTTCCCGGCCGCACCGCGACTGTCCTCGGGCAACTCCAATCCCAAAGCCTTTACCCGTCGGTAACCGCCCCGACGTTCAACCAGCATGGTGGCAATGTCAGCTCGGGATTCCAACTCACCATGACCACTCCCGCCGGGACAATCTACTACACACTTGATGGTTCCGACCCCCGGGATCCGTTAACGGCCAGTCCTCACTTTTCGGACACAGCCATCGCCTATGTCCCCGGCAATCCCGTTTCACTGACCGCCTCCGTTCTCGTCAAATCACGCGTCCTTTCAGGTACCACCTGGAGTGCTCTCAATGAAGCCCCGTTCTTCGTCGATGCCGCACCCGCCGATGCCACTAACCTGGTAATTTCAGAAATCCACTACCACCCCGCCAACGACGATGACGCTCTCGAGTTTGTCGAGCTGATGAACATCAGCGACCAGGACATCGACCTCTCCGGCCTCGAGTTCATGAGAGGAATCACCTTCGATTTTAACCAGCATGATACGCGGCCCATCTCTGTTCTGACTCCGGAAGAACGCATCGTCCTTGTCGGCAAGTCTGACGACTTCTTGGTGGAATATCCCGGGATCTCTATCGCAGGCGAATTCATTGGTGACCTCTCCAACAGCAGCGAGAATATTACCCTGCTCGCAGCCGATGGCAGCACCATCCAGGACTTTCGCTACAAGGACAAACTCCCCTGGCCCAACAGCCCCGATGGCGATGGCTTCTCACTTGTTCTCATCGCTCCCAACGAAAATCCGGATCACCGACTTTCCACCTCATGGCGCCCCAGCACTACCCTTGGGGGCAATCCCACTACAAGCGATTCCGTTCCCTTCAGTGGAAACACCACCGAAGATCAAGACCTCGATAGTCTCACCGCTCTCGTGGAATATGCCCTGGGCTCCAGCGACAATACACCGGACGTCTCCAGTAATCTCTTCCAGCTCACTCGCCCATCGGACGCTTTGCAATTCTCTTACCAGCGAGACCTGGCCGCCGATGATGCCATGGTGACCGTGCAAGTTTCCCCCGACCTTGCAACATGGGATGATGCCGGAACTCTCTTCGCAGTGACCAACGAGATAAACCTCGGTAACGGAAAAGCTCGTTACACCCTGGGTCTAAAACCCACGGCTACTCCCGGCCAAAAGCTCTTCATCAGGCTTGATGTTGAGTTGAGATAAATGAATTCCCCTACTTCTTGGAACGTGGGCGGGTCACCAAGTCGGTTACCTTACAATTCCATTCATGCTTGGCGGCCAGAGTGAAACTTCTCGGTCGCTGACGCGATAACGAGCAACGGTATTATCCTCCTTCTCACGGTCTCCGAACTTCCACGAAGACGAACCGTTAATCAGGCGTTGAATATCGGACGGAGACATTCCCGATTCTCTGGGTATTCTCTCAAAGGCATCTTATCGTTGGACATGTTTCAACTTTCCATCAGGTAGACGTTGATGCTCAGTTGCAGTCCCGATCCTTTCAGGTCCAGCGATCTTCCAGTCGAGATCTACTTCCCAAAAGCCTCGCCTTTTTTGATCAATCCAATCGCCCTTCTGGCAAACCTCTCTCCCAGAATTCGATACCCTTCCTTGGTGTAATGAAGATCATTGATCTTTTTCCCATCCAGTTCCCGGTCGTTGAGATCGTCGGTATCCACCCAAGCCCCACGTGGATGAACCTTGGCAAATTCCTCTTGAACACGACGAATCCTCAATCGCCCTTCCAATCGCTTCGGGTTGTCCAACCCACTGTCGCTGATTCGCCCGATGACAATATTGATCTTCGAGAACATCAGATCGCGTTCCAACTGCTCGAGCAATTCGTTGAGATAGGCCTCGTAAGCCGTGTTGTTGAGATCCGATTCTCCTTGCATCCAGATCAAGGTCACCGTCTTCAATTTCTCTCCTTCGATGGCCGCCTTGACTTTCTTGATCAGAGGATCATAGAGCTCCCCTCGGACCTTGGGAACTCGCCCTCTCGTTGGCGGAGGATCTTCATGATTCGACTTCGCCCAACTCCTGATCGATTGCCCGCTGTGGGCATTCTTCACCACCAACACCTGATCCTTCCCAAACTCCCTCGCCACGATCGGCGCAAACGATACCTCCGGATCCATCCCCACCATGTTCGACTGCCCGGAGAGAACAAAAAGATGCCGTTCAAGCTTCTTACAATCCGCATGCGAATTCAAAATAATTACCGCGAACATCAACCACCTGAAGGATCTTATCGAGCTCAAAGGATACACACGTTAAAAGCTTTCTAGGTTCAGGCTATTGCCGCTTTTGGCTATTAGATTTGAGCATCTCCACAAAATCTTCGGCCTCATCTAATCCATTTGGTCTCATACTCATCCAGCCACCCTTTTCAGTCAGAAACTGTAGAACTTCTTGAGCGTCTTCCAAAGCAGCCTTGCGATCATTTAGAGCAAGAAAAACTTTGGCTCTAGCTCTTAAGTGAACATGACTATAGATTGGCCGTTTAAGTTGACGCCCTTTCTCGTCAACAGCTTCAGGGTCAAAAGGTGGAGCAAGCTCAAAAATATAACGTTTCGCCTGCTCGATTTGACCCTCAGCGATAAGAGCATCCACATGCTTTTCATCCTGATATTC
>JALRJZ010000062.1 GCA_023261045.1 Akkermansiaceae bacterium | reverse complement strand
GATATCTCATCGCGCAAGCAAACAACGCGATCGATAAAAAGGGAGCATTTCTCAATGAGCGCATTACCGCACGTGAACGTGGGGAATTTTTGGAGGTTGATCCAAACCGCGTTGACTACATGGATGTTTCTCCCAAGCAGTTAGTTTCGGTCGCTGCTGGCTTGATTCCTTTCCTTGAACACGATGACGCCAACCGCGCGCTCATGGGATCAAACATGCAACGCCAAGGGGTGCCACTTTTGGTTTCTGATTCGCCTTACATTGGAACAGGACTTGAAGAAAAAGCGGCACGTGACTCACGGGCAGTCATTGTTGCTGAGGCCGATGGTATTGTTGCCGCGTCATCAGCTGAGTACATTATCACGACCAAAGATGGTTCGTTGCCTGTCTCCGATGAACGCTTCTTATCTGAGCCAGAAAGTATTCTCAGCGACCCGGAAAAGGGAGTCTTTGTTTATCCTCTGCGGAAATTTATGCGTTCCAACTCGGGTTCTTGCATCAACCAAAAGCCTCTCGTTATCTCTGGTGACAAGGTGAAAAACGGAGATATTATCGCTGATGGTCCAAACACCGAGAAAGGTGAGCTTGCACTTGGAAGAAACGTTCTCGTGGCATTCATGCCATGGAATGGTTATAACTTTGAGGATGCGATCGTCATCTCGGAGCGCATGGTTAAAGAGGACGTCTACACTTCAATTCACATCAGTGAGTTTGAATGTGCGGCTCGCGATACCAAGCTTGGGCCTGAGGAAATTACCCGAGACATTCCAAACGTTGGTGAGGAAGCTCTTAAGAATCTCGATCACGATGGCATCGTTCGCATTGGTGCTGAGGTGAAGCCGGGCGACATTTTGGTCGGTAAGATCACCCCGAAATCTGAAACTGAATTAGCTCCCGAAGAGCGCCTCCTGAGAGCGATTTTTGGTGAGAAGGCCGCTGACGTGAAGGACACTTCTCTGCGAGTTCCTTCTGGATGCACTGGAATTGTCCAAGATATCCGAATTTCGACTCACGGAATGGCACGTCGAAAGGAAATCGAAGGGGATCCAGCAAAGCTCAAGAAGCAGCTCAAGAAAATCAACGACGATTACAAAAAGAAAAACGATCACCTCACTGATCAGTTAACCGAAAAGCTTTCGGATATCTTGCTTGGTGAGAAGATCCCTCTTGATGTGGTGAATGCTCAGTCCGGAGAAATTATCATTCCGGCAAACCGGAAGATTACTAAAACTCTTCTGCGCAAACTCGCTTCTGTTTACGATCACATCGAAATTGATCCCTCTCCCATTCGCAACAAGATCCTTGAAATCATCTCAAGCTTTGAAGGACGTTTTGCTGAGCTTGATGGAGATCGCGAGCGCCGTCTTGACCAGATCGAGAGTGGTGATGAGGTTGATCCTGGAGTAGTCAAAGAGGTGAAGGTTTTCGTCGCCGCAAAGCGCAAGCTAAGCGTCGGTGATAAGATGGCTGGTCGTCACGGAAACAAAGGAGTTGTTGCGGTGATCGTGCCTGAGGAAGATATGCCTTACCTCTCCGACGGAACGCCAGTTGATATCTGTTTGAATCCGCTCGGTGTGCCTTCACGGATGAACGTTGGTCAGGTTCTTGAAACCCACCTTGGGGTGGCGGCCAAAGCTCTTGGCTTCAAGGTTGCAACACCGATTTTCGATGGAATTCCAGAAGAGAAGATCTGGAACTACATGTCTGAAGCGAAGAAGGTCGACGGATTTACTTGGATTGGTGACGGGAAAGACGGATCCGTTGCAGGTAAATCAACTCTCTACGATGGTCGGACTGGAGAGGCGATCCATCAGCCAGTCGTGGTTGGTATCATTTACATGCTGAAGCTTGGACACCTTGTTGCTGACAAGATTCACGCTCGGGCCGTTGGGCCATACTCCCTCGTCACGCAACAACCATTGGGTGGTAAAGCTCAATACGGTGGTCAGCGTTTCGGAGAGATGGAGGTGTGGGCTCTCGAGGCATACGGAGCGGCCTATACCCTCCAAGAGCTTTTGACCGTCAAGTCTGACGATGTTCAAGGCCGCACCCGCATTTACGAGGCGATCGTGAAAGGGGATAACAACCTCGAAGCTGGAACTCCCGAGAGTTTCAACGTTCTGATCAAAGAGATGCAGTCCCTCGGGCTGGATGTGAAACCTGGTCGTTCCGGTAAGAAGCCGGGAGATGAGGTAAGCGATGATTTCTCACTTGATGATCTCACTCTCTAAAAACTCAACACAAACCAATAACTAGAAACTAATTTAAAAAGGAAAAATCCCATGAGTGTTGAAACTAATCTTCGTGAACTCTACGGAGTCGATCAAAAGCCAGATCCATTTGACCAAGTCTCGATCACCGTTGCTAATCCTGAAACCATTCGGGGTTGGTCTCAAGGTGAGGTCTTGAATCCTGAGACAATTAACTACCGGACTTTTAAGCCTGAAAAAGGTGGTCTGTTCTGCGAACGCATCTTTGGTCCGACTCGTGACTGGGAGTGTGCTTGCGGAAAGTATAAGCGCATCAAGCATAAGGGCACTGTCTGTGACCGTTGCGGCGTTGAAGTGACTTTAAGTCGAGTCCGACGTGAGCGGATGGGACACATTGATCTTGCTGTTCCAGTGAGCCATATCTGGTTCTACAAGTGTATGCCTTCGCGGATTGGTCTCGTTTTAGATATGACTGCTCGCGAGCTTGAGCGTGTGATTTATTACGAAGATTACTTGGTCACTGATCCGGGGAGAACCCCACTTGAGTCTGGGCAATTACTCACCGAAACCGAGCTTCGCGATGCCGAAGAAGATTATGGTGAGGAAGCCTTCCGTGCTGGCATGGGTGCTGAGGCCATTCGTGACCTGCTTTCACAGGTCAACCTTGAGACCCTGATCGTCGAGCTTGAGGAGGCCATGGAGGCAACTCGCTCGAAGCAGAATCGTAAGAAATTAGCGAAGCGTCTGAAACTTGCTCGTGGTTTCCTGCAGTCCAATTCTCGTCCTGAGTGGATGATTATGACTGTCCTGCCGGTGATTCCACCAGATCTCCGCCCACTCGTTCCCCTTGAGGGAGGCCGCTTTGCCACTTCTGATCTCAACGATCTCTATCGCCGGGTCATCAACCGCAATAACCGACTTCGCAACCTCATGCAGTTAAAGACTCCTGAGGTGATCATTCGCAACGAAAAGCGGATGCTCCAGGAGGCTGTCGATGCCCTCTTTGACAATGGTCGCCATGGACGTGCAGTGACTGGAGCTGGGAATAGAGCTCTTAAATCACTCTCCGACATGCTCAAAGGAAAGGGTGGACGTTTCCGTCAAAACCTCCTTGGAAAGCGAGTCGATTACTCTGGTCGTTCCGTCATTGTGATCGGACCAGAACTGAAGCTCAACCAATGTGGTCTGCCCAAGAAAATGGCTCTCACTCTCTTTGAGCCATTCATTATCCGCAGACTCAAAGAACTAGGATATTGTCACACGGTTCGGTCAGCGAAAAAGATGATCGATCGCAAGACGACCGAGGTTTGGGACATTCTTGCTGAAGTTACCAAAGGTCATCCCGTCATGCTCAACCGGGCTCCGACGCTCCACCGCCTCTCGATTCAGGCCTTCGAGCCTGTTCTGATTGAAGGTTCGGCGATTCGTCTACATCCGTTGACTTGTGGCGCCTACAATGCTGACTTCGATGGAGACCAGATGGCCGTTCATGTTCCACTTTCCGTGGAATCTCAGATGGAATGTCGTCAGTTGATGCTGGCAACCAACAACATCTTCTCACCTGCATCGGGTCGACCTGTCATTACGCCATCTCAGGATATTATTCTTGGAACTTACTATCTCACTTGGGCTCGCGTTCGCACGCCAAAGGAGATTGAGAACCAAGGGCATCTTCCTCTCTTTGAGAATACCACTGAGGTCGAGTTTGCGATCGCTAACCGAAAGGTTGACTATCACCAGTATATCCGCGTGCGTAACCCAGATTACGGTCGCGATACGGTATTTGGCAACAAGGAGGCAAAGATTCTTGAAACCACTCCAGGACGAGTTCGCTTTAATGAGATCTGGCCGGAAGGGGTTGGATTCTTCAACGGGAATGTTGGTAAGAGCCAAATTGGAGACATTATCTGGCGTTGCTACCAAGTTGCTGGAGGTAAGGCCACCGTGGAGACGATGGATAAACTCAAGGAGCTCGGTTTCAAAGAAGCAACACGCTCCGGTTGTTCGATCGGTATCGTTGATATGGTCATTCCAGATGAGAAGCCTGAAGAGCTTAAAAAGGCGTATGCTGAAATCGAGACTGTTTCTAAGCATTACCGGAACGGTGTCATTACCGACGGTGAGCGCTATCAGAAAGTTGTCGACGTCTGGACCAGAGCTTCTGATAATATTGCGAATGCTCTTTATCGGAAATTGGAATACAACGAAGGTTCCGAGAAGGCTAACCCACTCTATATGATGGTCGACTCCGGTGCTCGGGGTAATAAGAACCAGATTAAACAGCTTTCCGGAATGCGTGGTCTGATGGCAAAGCCTTCTGGTGAGATTATTGAGCGTCCGATTACTTCGAACTTCCGGGAAGGATTATCCGTGCTGGAATACTTCATTTCGACGCACGGTGCTCGTAAGGGACTTGCTGATACCGCATTGAAGACTGCTGATTCTGGATACATGACTCGTAAGTTGGTCGATGTGTCTCAGGATGTGATCATTACCGAGCCGGATTGCGGCACCGTGAAGGGGATCACCGTTCACGCGATTTATTCGGGTGACGAGGAAGCAGCATCGCTTCAGTCAAGAATTCACGGAAGAACTTCTTGTGAGACCATTAAAGATCCTGTCACTGGTAACACCATTGTGAAGGCGGGAGAGCTCATGGACGAGAAAATCTCCATTGCAGTTGAAAACATTGGTCACGAGCGCCTTAAGATTCGTAGCCCGCTGACCTGTGAGTCAGAGCGAGGAATCTGTCAGTCGTGTTATGGACTTAACCTTGCGACGGGAGCTCTTGGTAAAATCGGTGAGGCTGTTGGAATTATCGCAGCTCAGTCGATCGGTGAGCCAGGAACCCAGCTAACGATGCGGACCTTCCACTCGGGTGGAGTTGCCTTTGGTGCGACCAAGCAACCTGAAGTCAAGGCTCGCAACAAGGGTATCGCTTACTACAAAGATCTTCGGACCGTAGAGGATGTGGATGGCAACTTTGTTGTCCTCAATAAGAATGGATCGGTTTCGATTCGTGACAAGGATGGCTTAGAGCTTGAATCTTACAATGTTGTCATCGGTTCTGTGATTTCTGTCCCAGACGGTGGCGAGATCAAGAAAGGTCAGCAAGTGCTTACTTGGGATCCACACTCAGTTCCCATTATTGCTGAATCCGGTGGTAAGGTTGAATTCCGCGATATGATCTCTGGAATTACCGTTCAGTCAGAAACTGATAAAGAAACTGGCAAGAAGGGGATGACCGTCACTGAACACAAAGAGGATCTTCATCCTCAGGTGGTGATTGTTGACGCTAAGTCTGGTGATGTTCTCCATTCTTACTCGATTCCTGTCGGTGCTCACCTTTCGGTTAAGGAAGGAAGTAAGATTGCAGGCGGAACTCAGCTTGCACGGACTCCTCGTAAGGTTGCTAAGACAGGTGATATTACGGGTGGTCTACCACGCGTTGCCGAACTCTTTGAGGCACGTCGTCCTAAGGATGCCTGCGTGATTGCAAAGCTTGACGGTGAAATTTCTTTTGGTGGAACTGTTCGAGGTAAGCGTAAGGTCATTGTCACTCACAGTGAGTCTGGTGAAACCGCTGATCATTTGGTGCCAATGGGCAAGCATATGATCGTTGGTGAAGGGGATATGGTTGTTCGTGGAGATCAAATTACCGAGGGGCCCGTGGCTCCTGAGGATCTCCTTGAAGCATGTGGACCACAGGCTCTCCAGGAGCACCTTAACAACGAGGTTCAAACTGTGTATCGCTCACAGGGTGTTGAAATTAACGATAAGCACATCGAAATTATCATCCGTCAAATGCTCCGTAAGGTGAAGATCTCTGAGCCTGGAGACACGGAATTCCTTTGGGGCGATCAAGTTGAGAAGACGACCTTTAATATCGAGAATAAGCGTGTGACTGCCGAAGGTGGTAAGCCTGCCGAGGCAGAGCCTGTCCTTCTTGGTATCACGAAGGCATCGATTGAGACTGAGTCGTTTATTTCAGCCGCTTCCTTCCAAGATACCACTCGCGTTCTAACCGATGCAGCAACTCTCGGTAAGATTGATACCCTTCGCGGATTTAAGGAAAACGTGATCTTGGGTCACCTGATTCCTGCAGGAACTGGTTTCCCTGACCACAAAGATTCTGAATTCGAGATGACCGTTGAAGAGCCAGCTCCGATTGTGGAGGAAGACGACTCAGAGGGCGCTCAAGAAGGTGAGCCGGGTGACGCCGCTGTAGAAGTCCCTGAAGCTTCAGGCGAGTAAAACGCAAACTTCGTTTCTTATTTAAGATAAGCTAATTTTGGCAAAAGCCTCGGTGATTTCACCGGGGCTTTTTTCTTTGGAAAATCAACGCCCTCTTTGATCACCAATAGTTCCGCCATCCAAAGAGAGCATCAATGATTGGGAGAGGTCGATCTCGTTCAGAGTGACGCGAGAGACTCAAGTAAAGCCAAGGCCGCGAGCCATGATCGATCAGCTCAAGCTTGCGCAGGGCGCTATTGATGATCCTAACAGCAACCCCTTGGATTGCGGGTTTGGTGATGATTCGTGCTACTGCGAAACTTCGTAGAGTCTTGAGAGGGAGGGGAGACCTCTCTGAATAAAGTCAGCGTCCACTTTATCCGCAAGGACCTCGTCAAGGAAGATCTTGTAAGGGATACGATCTGTCTCAATGGTATGAATCCCATTTGAAGGAGTGCTTTTAAAAACCTCCGCGAGTTCTGGAAGTCCCGCAATACTTTGGCCATTGACCGAGGTGATGATCTGGCTACTGAGTCGGTCATAACCAATGGTTGCTTCCGTCGCAATGACACGGGTGAGAATCACGAGACGACGTCGTCCTTGCTTTTCGTAATCTTCAGGATTGCTGAGAACATCCAAGAGATTGAGGGGGGCTCGCTTCGTCCAATCTTTTCCAAAGGCCTCTAGGTATCCCCTTGAAAGCTCCTGAAACACCAAGCCCCCTTTGATCAAAAAGGGAGGAGCTTGATCATATCCGTGATCTTGTAGCAGAGGTTCAGGTGATTCGACCAATTCAACCTCTAAGGTTTTTGGGGTGCCCTGATGTAAGATTTCGATCGGAATTTTTTGTCCTAAAACTGACGCTCCTTTGATGAGGTGAGGCCAGAAGAGTGTTCCATAGTCAGGATGGGTGTAATAGCCCCTCCGGTCGATTTGGAATCCTGAGACCGTTAGCAAAACATCTCCCTTTTCGATCCCTGCTTTGGCTGCTGATCCACTAGGGAGAACTCGTGAAATGTAGAGGCCTCCCCCATCTTCGGGGAGCTTAAGCCACGAACGGAAATGGGGGTCTTCGGTAGTCGTTGTACCGACTCCTAGGCGAGGAAAACCTTGATAGGATCCATCTTCATTATCTTTGAGGAAAGCCTTCACGATATCAATTGAGATGACGTCACAGAGCTGGTCCTTTGAGTTGTAGCTTGTGAGAATCCCTGCGAGTTGACCTTTATGGAAGGCAGGTAAAGTAAACGAGTTGTCGGAGGTCTGCATGGAGGCCTTCACCACATATCCTAAGAAATACCCTGTTGGCACAAAGGTGCTTAAAAGCTCCATGCTTCGGATAACTCCCCTTGTCTCCAATGATTCAGCATTGTTCTCAAGCTGATAGAAGCTCAGCTCTGATCCAGGTTTGACTGGCTCGGAAAGCTTGGCGGGCTCGAGGTCACTCAGAAAACCAGCGTCTCCGTCTGGAGCGAGGAGCGCTAAATTTGCCTCGTAGTCGATCGCGACCACCTTTGCCGGGAGGTTGAGAGTGTTGTCGGCCGATTTGAGCTCAATATAAATCGCATCAGCGGCCATCGCAGCCGTTGTGAGTATTTGATGCTCTGGCAGGAGCACGCCGAGCCCTTTACGAGTCCGTGGAGGGTTTTTTTCCCAGGGCTGCGCTGCATTATAGTTTTGGAGTGTCGAATTGATCCGGACGACGGAGTCCCCTGGTTCAGCAAAGGTAGAACCAATCAAAAGTAGGTAGAAAATGAATCGTTTCATTTTAAATAAGTGAGCGAAGTGAAGGAAAGGCTAGTCTAGTTGGGAAGGTTTCGTAATTCCCACTTTTGCTGAAATACGTGCTTGGGCACTTGCGACTTCAGCAGAGGGGATGATGAGGGGGACCGCAGCGCCGCTAAAACGAATTTCGTAAAACTCGGGAGGATTCTCCTGATTTAAACATTCATGGAGTTGGCGAAGATTCTTAATTTTCTCTCCATTGACTTGCTCGACAACGAGACCTCGAAACTTATCCATGTGAGTGGTCAGTCGATCATTTTCTACTCGGGTGAGGACAACGATGTCTTCGTGTTTTCTGAAAAGACCTTCTGAGACATAATCAGTGAAAAGTTGCCTTAATCTTTGGTTTTCAAAGCTAAATGAGGCAAAAAGATTCAAATCAAGTGGTTGAAAGACGAGTCCTGCAAAGAAGGTGTAGCGTGGTTTTTCTTCGTATCGGATGGAGTAAATCCGTGAATAGGGAAAGGCCTTGAGGGTAATTTCTTGCGTCATTTCTTTTCCATCACGCATGAGCTGAAAGGTCACTTTGTCGCCCGCGAACTTGCGTTCGACGATTTCATTCATGTCGACGAATTCAGTGCCAATACGAATATTTCCAGCGCTATCGATGGGGTTGTCATCAATCGAGAGAAGGATGTCACCCCGTTCTAGCAAGCCATCAGCGGGTCCCTCAGGAACAACATTGGCAACGAGGACGCCCTTCGCGCTTTCGGTCATTTTGACTGCGCTTCTCATCGCAGGATTGAAGAGAGGAAAAGGGGTGATTCCCAAATCCATGTAGTGGTCATAAGAGCCATCTTCAATATCTTTGAGGAATCGGTTTACGACAGGTGTGGGGATAATGTAGCCCACATTGTCTGCTTGGTTGTTGCCTTGAAAAGCAACCCCGATGACCTTGCCATCTTGGATAACAGGTCCCCCTGAGTTTCCGGGATTGATGGCAGCGTCAATTTGGATCACGAGATGAGAGTCCGCACGAGAATGGCTGTAGCTGCTGAAATCAATCCGAGAGACCACACCTTGAGTGACTGAAAGTCGCTCTCCTCCCACGGGGTAACCAATTGCACTGACCCGCGATTCTAAAGAGGGCATCCCCCCCAATTCCATATGTTGCAGGTCTTCGAAAGGTCCAAAGTATTGGAGTTCTACGAGAGCTAGATCACAGTCGTGGGCAATGTGTTTTACCCGCGCGACATGTTTTTGAGAAGAACCACGCTGGGTAATGAGAACTCGCCGCGCATTAGAAACTACATGGGCGTTGGTCAGGATTTGATTCGGACCAATGAGAAATCCTGTTCCCGTGCCTCCTTGAAAACGCCCAGAATTCCATGGAGTCCGGTAGTCGGGGCTTTGAGTGGCGACCTCAATTTTTACGACCGAATCATAAAGTGAGGGTTTTTGAGTAACGGGATTGAGTTCCTGCAACTGTGCAAGGCTTACATGAGGCAGGAAAACCGCGAACAGAAGACGGGTTAAAATTCGCATATGTGTGGACGCTAGAGGGGATTGTTCGTTTTGAAAGGAGTAATTCCTCCAATACAGCGTTCACGAGAGCATCTTTGTTCTTAGAATATGAGCTTCTATTTAAATCCTCCTTGGGCATAGAAGCCAACCACTCTTTTAGATGCAATAAGGTGGAGAGCTCGCTAGGGATTTAGACATTGAAGCGGAATTCAATGACATCCCCATCCGCGACGACATATTCCTTTCCTTCAATCCTCAATTTTCCAGCCTCACGCGCCTTAGATTTTGACCCAAGTTCAATAAGGTCATTGTAGTGAACGATTTCTGCTGCAATGAAACCACGTTCGAAGTCACCATGAATGACCCCAGCCGCTGCCGGAGCTTTGTCGCCAGTCGTGATCGTCCAAGCTCTTGTTTCTTTTTCCCCGGTGGTAATATAGGTTCTTAATCCCAGCAGAAGATAGACAGCTCGGATTAATTCGGAGACACCTGAATCCGAGACGCCCATGTCGGTTAAGAATTCTTTGGCTTCTTCGGTGTTTAAATCAACGAGTTCTTCTTCGATACGAGCTGAGATGACAATAATCTCAGCTCCATGTGATTCGGCTGCGTAGGCTTTGACTTTTGAAACAAGAGGATGGGACTCTGGGTCTGCCACAGCAGTGGCAAGCTCATCCTCGTTGACATTACAGGCAAAGATTGTGCGCTTTGAAGAGAGGAGGAAAAAATCCTTTAATAGCTTGCGCTCGTCCTCGTCGAGCTCAGCGGTCAGGGCGGGCTTGCCAGAATCAAGGTGAGGCACAAGTTTTTCAATGAGGGAGAGTTCCTCCTTCGAGAGTTTGTCGCCTGATCTGGCTTTCTTTTCGCGGGAAATCCGGCGTTTTTCTAAGGTGGCAAGATCCGCTAAAATAAGCTCGGAGTTAATGATCTCAATATCACGAGTGGGATCAACAGTTCCAAGTTCGTGAATAATATCGTCATTTTCAAAGCATCTTACAACCTGAACGATGGCATCAACCTCACGAATATTTGCGAGAAATTTATTTCCTAGACCAGCTCCTTCTGATGCTCCCTCGACCAAGCCTGCAATATCGACGAACTCAATGGCGGTCGGAATGATCTTTGTGGAATTGGACATCTCCGAAAGTCGATCGAGGCGTTCGTCGGGGACCGTAACCATGCCGACATTGGGGTCGATGGTGCAGAATGGATAATTTGCTGCCTCTGCATTGCGAGTGCGGGTGAGAGCATTGAAGAGGGTCGATTTGCCAACATTGGGCATTCCTACGATTCCGGCCTTGAGCATGTTGGGGTGGCTTTACCCTAGGAATGCGACTCTGAAAATACCCAACTCACCCAATGGAAGTTTTTTTTGAAATCGAAGCCTGCGATCACTCGATGGCCATTTCGTCGTGAAGGTCAATGGATCCGCTTTTCGAAGCGAGATTGCTCATGGATTGAACAAGGCGAATACTTTCAAAAGATTCTCCCTAGACAATCTGGTTCAATACGCTTGGGTGACTAGGTGAGCGTGGTGTATGAATCTCAGCGGTATATTGACGAATATCTTTTGTTTCATTTCGGTCGCCCTGAACAGATTCTCAAGTGGCCCGGGGGCCCGCGAGAGGCTTTAGATTTTCCCGTCCGAACGGTCAGTCATTTTTCGGCAAGTTTCGTTGATCGATCACTTGACGTTGGTTGCGCCGTGGGTCGTTCTGCATTTGAGCTTTCTCGTCATTCTCGAGAAGTCGTGGGGATTGATTTTTCTCAGGCTTTTATTGAGAGTGCCAAACGCATCAGTCGTGAGAAATGCCTCAAGGTTCGCTGCTTAGAAGAGGGTGCGTGTTATCGTGAAGACGAGGTCGAGTTGCCAAAGGGGGTGAACGTTGATGGGGTCATTTTTGAGGTTGGTGATGCCATGAATTTGAGAGAAGACCTTGGGATGTTTGACCGCGTTCATGCGGCAAATCTTGTTTGCCGCCTCCCGGAACCACAAAGGTTTCTGGAAAGACTCGATCGATTGGTGAGGCCTGGGGGTGAGTTGGTCCTTGCAACACCCTGTACTTGGTTAGAAGAGTTTACCAAACAGGAGAACTGGCCACCTGGTCAGACCTTGAAGTGGCTTCAAAATCACCTCTCATCTCAATTCGAACTCAAAGATGTCGTTGATGAGCCCTTTTTAATCAGAGAGAGCTCCCGAAAGTTTCAATGGACGGTATCTATGGTGACTCGATGGAAGAGAAATGAACCGACAGTTGGCGGTGAGGTATCCTGAGGGTTGGAACCCAATCAAGGATTCAGGCTTGCGCTAAAAAAAAACGGGGGCAGTATTTGCATAAAGTTACATAAAAGATGTCTCCAGAAAACCCATTGGCTCCTCCTGCCGGTTTCG
>JALRJZ010000061.1:280-12099 GCA_023261045.1 Akkermansiaceae bacterium | reverse complement strand
CATTATGAATCGTCAATTTCTAGCGAGTTTTTAGGAACGTTGTCGCTTTTTCGCTTACCGTTTTCCTGAGGCAAGGCAAGCGGTCGAACCTGTTCACTGAAAAATCATTCATGAAACACTACTTAAAGAACCTTTTGTGCGTCACGGTATTTTTGCCGAGCGCGATCTCAGCTAAGCCCAATGTTCTGCTGATTTCGATTGATGATCTCAACGACTGGACTGGTTGTCTGGGCGGTCATCCCCAGGCGAAGACTCCCCATATCGATCGATTGGCCAAGCGGGGGACCTTGTTTGCCAATGCCCACTGCCAGTCTCCGGTCTGTAACCCGTCGCGGGCAAGCTTGATGACCGGACGGCATCCTCATTCGTCGGGAGTTTACTTTCTCGGGCCGGATTTGAAGAAGGCCCCCTTGTTGAAGCACTTGGATACCTTGCCCGAGCGATTCGCTAAACATGGTTATCGGACTCTCGCAGCTGGGAAGCTCTTCCATACGGGTGACAAACGCTTCTTTCAGGAATACGGCGGATCGAACGGTGGATTCGGTCCGCGTCCGAAGAAGAAGCTTTCTCAGCCCCACGGTCATCCTCTTTGGGACTGGGGAGCTTTTCCCGATAACGATGAAGATATGCCGGACCACAAGATTGCGCAGTGGGCGGCCGGTAAGCTGAAGGAAATACCCAAGGATGAAGACAAGCCTTTCTTCATGGGAGTGGGGTTCTATCGGCCTCACGTCCCGATGTATGCTCCTAAGAAATGGTTCGATCTCTTTCCGCGTCATGAAATCAAACTGCCGGTGGTCAAAGAGCATGATCGGGATGACCTAAGCGAGTATGCCATTGCTCTCACGAATGAGAATCATGTCTCACCGGAGCATTCGTGGATTAAGTCAGCCGGACAGTGGGAGCACGCCGTCCAGTCTTACCTAGCCTCGACCGCTTTTGTAGACCATTGTTTGGGGCTTGTTTTGGATGCACTCGATGCTTCGCCCCACAAGGATAATACCATCGTGGTTTTGTTTTCCGATCACGGTTTCCACCTAGGAGAAAAGCAGCGCTGGGCCAAGCGGACGATTTGGGAGGACGGAGATCGAGTTCCTTTGATTGTGGCTGCTCCAGGATATAAGTCGGGGAATAAGACCAACAAACCGGCCCAGCTCCTCGATATTTTTCCGACCTTACTAGAGCTTGCGGACCTCCCCAGAGACAACCAGCAGGAGGGGCATTCCTTGGTTCCGCTTTTGATGAATTCGCAAGCCGAATGGCCCCATGTTTCGTTGTCCTCTTTTGGGAAAGGGAACTACGCGGTTCGTTCCGAACATTTCCGATATATTTCTTACCTCGATGGATCGGAAGAGTTTTACGATCATCGTGATGACTCTCATGAATGGAACAATCAGGTGGGCAATAAGAAATATGTTCAAGAGATCGCTGCCCACCGCAAACATCTACCTGTTCGATCCGAGGACGTGTTGCCCGGTAATTCGACAGGCCATAAGGCTTACGATGCTGCCAGCCGGCTTTTGAAGGAGTGATTTGATCACTTCTTCTTTCTTTTTACCGCGCTCGCCTTCCACCGAAAGAGTTCGCTCTCCGTCGCGGCACTCTATAAGAGGGTCGTCACGCAACCCGACGTGGATTATCGCTATTGGCGTTTGCGTTACACTTGGGCTAAAGGTGAGCCGGTTGAAAGATAATGCGGCAAGGCGGTGGTAGTGCTCCAGCAACGAGGGTGATGATTGCTCTCGAGATAACCCAATGGATTCTTGGGGTGCTACGATCAAATCCTCTAACGAAAGATCCATTTCAAAAGCAGAAACCAGAGCGGAACACCGAAGATCACGAGCCATCCAAAGAACCTTATCATTCTGGGGTTAATTTTGCTGCTCGATCTGACGCTGACTTCTTCTGGAAACCAGATCATCATCATAGGGATGAGATAGCCGCCGTAGTAGAGCCTGAAGGTCAAAAATCCAGCGCCCCAAATGCCGACTAAAACCACCAGTGAAAAAACCCGGTGAAAGACCGCCGTTTTATCTTTGGCGTATTGAGGTTCGCTCATGACGGTTAGAAGATGAAAAACGACAACTCGAAAAGGTGGGTTAGGCGTTTTTTAATTGAGACCAAATAAGCGCAAAACGAGAGGGATGATAAGGCTACTAGACGCGAAGATGACCAACAAGATGATTGCCAGAATGACTCGATCTCGATTTGGATTCTTCTGACTCATTGTTCCCTAAAAGGGTGAAAAGCAATCTACTTTGAGTCAAAGAGAAATGAAGTCGTGAGATGCTTTTTCTTTGCTTGGTCTGTCGGCTTGGTGGAGAGCTCGTGAGCGATCCTTTTTAGCAATGAGAACTCATAGGAATCGGTAGGCATCCGTTATTGGCAGGAGCTATCGTCTTTGGTTTACTTCGCTTTTAGGGACAAAGAAGAGTGATGGTGATTGTTCGCGGGTTTTTCGTTTTAGCTTTTTTCATGCTGAGCATGATGTCGGGGTATTCTCAGATCGATCCCATAGCGAAAGCTCGGAAGGTTTTTAAGGATTATGTGGACCTGTCAGCACAGTTTGATGAGAAGGTGGTCGATCTTTATTCAGATCGAGCTGAGATTCAAAATACGAGAGTCTATCCGAACGGAGAGAAACGGGTGATGAAGATGGAGGCTCAAAAGTATAAGGCTCTTCTCAAAAAAGCTCTCCCTCTTGCGAAACTTCGAAAAGATACAAATGGGTATGAGGATGTCGCGTATGTCAAAGAGGGGAATCGAGTGGTGATCAAGGCGACCCGGATTTCCCATCTCAAGGGCTACGCCAGTTCAATGGTCATTACGATTGGAGAAGATCAAGACGGCGAGTGGAGAATTATCCGTGAGTATTCACAGTCAAAACCTTAGAAATCTTCGATTGAATTCTTGAGTAATTTCATTCAAAAGTGACGCTATGAATAGTGGCTGTTTTTTCCCGTTTTCTCTTTGCGTCTTTCTTCTTTCTTTTGCTCTGAGTAGTTGTTTTCTGGGGGTGCGCGTTGAGAGCAAGATTCCGGGCGTGATTGACTCGGAGCAGGAAGTCGACACCAATCAGCCAAAACCGGAGTAACCCGGAAAAAAGATTGCTGAAACGACTGATCACAAAGATTCGTATCCTAAAAATATGAATCAATACCCCCGGCTATTTCTGATCTTTTGTTTGGCCTTTTGGAGTTCTCTGAATGGTTGGGGCGGTGAGGTGCGAACCTGGACGTCGACGGATGGGAGGACCCTTGAAGCTGAGTTTATCTCGGCGAGCGAGCGAAATTTGACGCTTCGTCGAAGTTCGGATGGGCGCCGTTTTACGATGGCGCTCGCGAAGGTGTCTGCTGCCGATCAGGAATGGGTGCGCGAGGCGTTAGAGGCTTTGAATGGGCCCAAAGAGAAGAAGCCCAGTGGGATCTTTGAGGGGCGGCTCACTGAGGAGTGGGAGAAAATGGAGTATGAGAGTCTCAAGTTCCGTTTCTATAGTGAAAAGGGAATGAACCCGAGAAAACGCTATCCGATTCTGATCTTTTTACACGGGCGTGGTTCAGGAGGCTCTGATAATGAAAAGCAGCTCAATGGGATGGTTCGCAATTTTGCGACAGGGCGATTTGCAGAAAAGAATCCTTCCTTCATTTTTGCGCCACAGTGCCCTGACGATTCGGTGGGTTGGCGTGGCGACTATCTGCAGGACGTCATTGATCTTTTAAAAACGGCAATCAAAGACCTGCCCGTCGATGAAGATCGAGTTTATATTACGGGATTATCGATGGGGGGATTTGGAACGTGGTCTGCGCTTGCGGAGGCCCCTGATCTCTTTGCAGCGGCTGTTCCTGTCTGTGGTGGCGGTGATCCAAGAACGGCGAAGCAGATCAAAAAAATACCGATTTGGGCTCACCATGGTGCCGCTGACCCCGTGGTGAGTGTTGATTTTACGCGTCGAATGGTTGAAGCCCTTAAAAAGGAAAACGGCGAAATTAAGTATACAGAATATGACGTAGCTTCAGAAGTGAGGCACGATGCGTGGACCCCTTGCTACTCAAATCCTGAAGTGTTTGAATGGATCTACGAGCAACGCAAGGGGCTTAAGAAATAATCGCTGCTTCATTTGACTCGTCGAGACTTGAAGAGGGTTTGCTTGTTGAGCGCGAATTTTTCGTTCCTAGCTGGATTGTCAGTTTTTCCGAGTCTGCTGTCTTTTAGGGGCCTTTCAGAGCGTTTTTGATTCGAATTCCGTTAGGGAGCAGCGGTTGGAATGACTTTTCTTTCCGAATAAGGTAGAAGATTGCGTCATCTCCCTTTTTTGGGATCGGGCAATGGCCTTGAGGCCCTGGTAGAGAGGGGATTCGGGTGTGGGGGCTCCAAGTCTCGATGACGATCTTTTTTGCCCTTCCTAGGTCCTTTCCTTTTTGGATTTCTGAGATCTCGACAGTTAAGGTGACGAGGGTATCGAGATGAATTCCAAAGGATTTTTCGACCGTTGATTTTTTAATCTGAGAGTGACGCTTGATTACTTTGCCAACGATGATGTGGCTCGCTTTGTTTTTTAACATTTCGTCGTTCAGGGGGGCGATTGCTGCTTCTACGACTGAGCAGATAGCAACAAAGGAGGCGAGGCATGTCGAGAGGCGAAGGTAGAACACCGGCAAGTTCATGGGGACAGTTGAGGGGATAAGGATCTTACCCAAAAAATCGCCCTACTGCGAAGGCAGTAAGGCGATCATGCTAAGCTATTTTGAGAGAATCAGTGCTACTCGATTTCTCGGACACGGTAGAAGTATTTACCGCTTGTTGCCGCAGCTCCTGGGTCAGTGAAGGATTGAATTTCTGATTCACCAACCAGCGAATCGCTAATCTCGATCCATCCTTGTGGCTCGCCAAGTGGGCGTAGTCCCGTGCTCCGGTCGACGGCGTAGGTTTGCCCGATCTTTGCTTGGAAGTTGAAGCTCACGTCATTGGTTGCCTTGTCGACTTGGATGTCGGTGATGATGAGTTCCTGATTTGCTCCAGCGATGACATCAAGTTTTGCATAATCAAGGTTGGCCCAGCGAGCGCTTCCTTTCGAGGTGCTTCTCACTTCGACGTAGTGGTCGAAGCCAGCTCCAAGTTGCTCCGTTCCACCTAAGTCATCGAGGGTGAAGTCCCAACTCTGGGCTTCCTCAAGATTGGCATCTGAATGAGGCTGCATTTCTCCGATTTGCTTTCCATCAACAAAGAAGGTCAAGTCGTAGCCTGACTCGTCTTCTGGGAATTCTTCGTTGAGACTGTAGAAGTCGATGGTGAACGTGAAGCTGTCATTTCGGCCGATGGACTGGGGGACATTGAAGTGCCAGCGCATGTTGGGGTCACCATTGGTGAGCGCGCGGTCATAGTAGCGTTCGTTCGCTGCGACTTCTCCGACCGGAATGTATCCGCTGCCATCGACGGCGGTGGTGTAGCTTCCGGCAAAGTAGTAGTCGTCGTCGATATCGCGTGCGCCACCGCTTGCGCCACCGGTGTTGTTGGGGTTTCCTGGCAAGAAGTCCTCACCAGTCTCTTGCACGCCCGAGACAAAGTAGTCGATCCCATTGAAGAATGCGGGATCATTAAAGGTCGCGTCACCTTCGCCATCTTGAATGCCATCGTCTGTCCCTAAAAACCAGAGGGTTCCTTCATTCGCAAAGGGTTCGAAAATTCGAGTGCCTACGGGAATGTTGATGGTATCATCGGAGAGGTCGTTTGAAGCAATACTCAAAAGGGCGGCGAGGGACTGAGGCTCCACACCTGGGCTCAGCGTGATGTTGACTTGAGCTTCGGCTCCCGGCGCGATGGTGAGAGGGAAATTTGGAAGCTCAAGGGAGAATGAGTCTGCATTGTCACCTGAGAGGGTGATGTCAGTGATGATGAGGTTTTGTGAGAGTCCCGTATTTTTTAGAATGACGGCCTGAGTCACCTCAGGGCTGCCCACTTTGATATCGCCAAAGTTAATCGCGGGGGTAGGAACGAGATTGGGATCGTCTTCGAGCTTGGGCTCCGAGGAAACCTCCAGTTGAACGTAGTCGAGGCTGGACCACCGAGCGCTTCCGGTCGGGGTGCTCCTAATTTCCACATAATGGTCAAAGCCTGGACCGATTTGATCCATGCCACCGAGCTCCTCAACGGTGAAGTCCCAGCTCTGAACGGCATCTACATTGATATCGAGATGCGGTTGCATTTCGCCAACCTGAACTCCGTCGACCCAAAAGGTGAGGTCCCACCCCGAGAAATCCGCCGTGTTGGATTCACTCACATTATAGAAATCAATGCTGAAGGTGAAGGTGTCTGTTTCGGTGACAGTCTCTGGCACATTGAAGTGCCAACGCATATTGCGATCTCCTCCGGTCAGGGCACGTTCGTAAAACAATTCACTTTCTGCGACGATTCCAACGGGAGCGTAGGCATCTCCAGGAGCAGTCGTATAAATTCCAGCGAAATAATAATCATCATCGACGTCTCGCGCTCCATCACCGTCGGCCCCTCCTATATTTGCAGGATTTCCTGGTAGATCGGTTGAACCTCCGACTTCCCGAACCCCTGAGACATTGAAGGCGACGTCGTTGAGGGTCGCTGGATCATTGAAGGCTCCGTCACCACCGTTTCCATCTGCAGCACCATCGTCTGCACCGATGCTCCAGATCACAGCACCCTTCGCGGAAATCAGAGAGAGTAGGGCAAAACTCAATAATCGTAATTTCATAATATTACATACCAAATCGATTCCTTTTAAAAAGCAACTTGAAAAGTCGATTTTGGATGAGTTTGGATGATTTGAACGTTGTCGAGCGAAGTTGAAATTGTTTTTGTGGAGTCATGAAATCTGGGAGGTTGGTTCTTTTGTTACTCGGGGGTGTGGTGGTTTTATTGGGAGCTTACTTTTTTTGGGCGAGCAAGAACGGGAAACATTCTTCGATGGGTGGAGATCTCGCTCAGCGGGTGCCTAATCTCGTCGCTAGTGAGGAATTGATTCTTGAACTCACCAAGGGCCTTAAGGCGATTACCAAAGACCTACAGAATTTGAAGGTGCCTGGCGGGCAGTCCGAGTCGTTTCAAAAGTTTGCCGCGCAGTGGAGTGCTGAAGCCTTCTATTTTGATAGTGCTTCGCTCAAAATCGTTCGAGGAAGGTTTTTATCGGAGGATCGAGAGCACTACCTTGCTGATGTCGCGTTTCATGCCTTGGTGAGGACGGAGGGTAAAATGTGGAAAGAATGGGACGATTCGTATGAGGTGCGCTGGTCTCGTGATGAGGGGGGAGAATACCAGATGGGAGAATGGAAGCTCTTAAAAAGGGTTGAACATGCCGAGATCCCCAAAAAATTCTTTCGCGATCGCATCGCTCAAGCCCTTCCGGATCTGGGAACTCGCCGCCAAGTGACGCAGTCGGAGCACCGAAGGGCCCTGAGCTATCACTACAGCACGAACAAAAAGATGGCGCCCTCTCATGACTTTGAGCCCATCTCGATGAATTTTAAACCAGCAGTCTCAGTGGTCGATATCGATCATGACGGCTGGGATGATCTCTATATTATGGTCCGTTTGGGTAAAAACATCCTCCTTCACAACCAAGGGGATGGGACTTTTGTTGAGCAAGCCACGGAACATCAGCTCTCCTTCGCAGGAAACTCGACGTGCGGAGTGTTTGCTGATTTTGATAATGATGGAGACTGCGATCTGATGCTTGGTCGCAGCATTGAGCGGATGCTCTATCTTGAAAATGAAGGTGGTCGATTTCAGCCCGTAGAGCAACGAAAGACCGAGTTGCCTTTTTTGGCGACCTCGCTCGCGGCAGCAGACTATGATGGAGATGGTCTGCTGGACCTCTATGTGACAACTTATCGCAGGGGAGATTTGACCGGGTCAGTTCCTGGTTTCGGCGGAGATGAAGGGACCAATTGGTGTTCGAAATACCTCTCTGAGCGGGAGGCAAAGCTTTACATCGAGAAATTCCACCAATCACGGCGAGGCTCTCACGGTGGATATCTCAATCAAGTGGGGCCTCCCAATTGGCTACTCAAAAATCTGGGTGATGGGCAATTCGAGCGAGTGCATGCCGATGCCCCGGTGAGTAGTTGGAAAAACTCGCTTCAAGCAACTTGGGGTGATTTCGATCAAGACGGAGATGCAGATCTTGCGGTGATTAATGATTGGGCTATGGATCACCTCTTTCGCAACGATGGTGAGCAAGGCTTCGTCGATGTCGCCTCTGAGGTGGGGCTCAATCAAATGGGGTTTGGAATGGGTGCTTGCTGGGGAGACTACAACGGCGATGGGCAAGATGATCTTTTGGTGACCAATATGTTTAGTAAGGCTGGGAATCGGGTGCTGGGAGATTTCGCTGAGGTCGACCCTCGATTTTTGGAGGCCGCTTCAGGAAACTTTTTGTATCGTCAAAAAGATGGGCGATTTGAACAGGTCGCCGGAAGTGGAGAGGCACAAGTGCCGGTGGCAAAATCGGGTTGGTCCTGGGGAGGTCAATTCGTTGACGTTGATAATGATCGAGATCTCGATATTCATGTGTTGAGCGGCTATTTCACCGCTCCGCGCTCCTTTGAGTCCGACATTGATTTGTGAAGTAACCTTTGGCGCACGGTCGTGCGCCAGGATGAGACTATCGGAAATGAACTTCGTGGGGCCCAAGCATGGGATCGTGATCCTGATACCGGTGAGGTCGATGAGGTCCTAGATGCCCGTGTTGGTCTCGGAGACGAGATTGTGGATGGGAAGCTTCGTGTCCATTCTCTCAGTGGTCATGAGCGCAACAAACTCTATTTGAATGAAGGAAATGGGGCGAAGTTTTCCAATCAATCAGGCTTTTCGGGGCTCGATGATGAGGCAGATAGCAGGGCATTTGCTTATTTAGATTATGATCGAGATGGTTGGAATGATTTCGTGTTGGTCAACGCCATGAATCCCCTCACTCGTCTTTTTCGAAATGAGATGAATGATGGAAAGCGCAAGGGGCATTCGATCGCGATTTCTTTGGTAGGGGGTAATCAGAGCGCGAAACCTTCCTCTGAGTGGAGTAATCGAGATGGGTATGGGGCGCGGGTCACGGTCATCAAGGGCTCTGAGGTGATCGGCAGAGAGCATCGATGCGGGCAGGGCTACGGATCTCAGAACAGTGCGACCATGCTCATTGGAATTGGTGATTGGGATCAAGTCGACCAAGTCATTGTGCAATGGCCATCGGGGAAGAAGACGATCGCCCATTCTGTTCAAGAGGGTGAATGGTTAACACTCAGGGAGCGGGGGGGAGAAGAGAGAAGGTCTTATCGCCGGCAGGTTGTTTTGAATGAGGGAAGGCTGGCGGGGGCGGGGCTCTTTCCGCTGGGATTGAAATCGAGTGCTCGTTTGACGGTTTGGAAGGGAATGGCGACGTGGTGTCCCGCATGCGCACGCTATCGAGCCCATTTTGAACAACTGAAGTTAAAGACAGAGGGTCTTGGGGTGAGCTTTCTGGCCTTTCCCCTTGATGAGAATGAAGAGAATGAAACTCTCAAAACATACGGACAATCAAACGATCTTCCGTATCAACTGCTCTCAAATCTATCGGATTTGGATCGAAAACGAGCCCTTGTGTTTTTGCAGCGTTGGATAGGTGCCGCTGAGTTGCCTTCGCCGACGTCGCTGGTTACCAATCAGCGTGGTGAGATTGTCTGGGTTGGGGCAGGTGAGCCCACCGTCTCTGATCTTCGTCGTCTTCTGGATGAGGACTCATGAGAATTTCTTTTCATGGAAAGATCGACCCTCGAGGTTCTGTGTCGTAAGTCTTTGTCAGTGATTGGTTTACAAGAAGGAGCGGTGGACTGGCAGTTGATTCTTGCTTCTGGATCACCTCGTCGCAGGGAGCTTCTTCGCGAGGCAGGCCTTTCATTTCAGATCCACTCTCCAGAGGTAGAGGAGTTTGATGGCTCTGATTTTAAGCCTAGAGAACTCTGTGTTGCCAATGCCCGGCTCAAGTGTGAGAAGGTTGCCAGTGTTTTTCCTGATGCTTTGGTCATTGGTGCTGATACCGTGGTGGCTATGGGTGGTCAGGTTTACGGTAAACCGAAAGATCTCGCAGAAGCTGCTGATAATTTGAGGGCGTTTCGCGGGAGGGTTCACGAAGTCATGACGGGAGTGGTTCTCAAGCATAGAGAGCGCTCGGTCGAGTTTGTAGAAACTTCCTATGTAAAATTTGGTGAGTTTTCTGATCACGTCATCGAGCAGTATCTTAAGCGAGTCTCTGTTTTGGATAAGGCGGGGGGGTATGCGATTCAAGAGTGTGGGGAGATGCTCGTTGAGCGCCATGAGGGTTCCTTTGACAATATCGTCGGTCTTCCGGTGGCAATCGTTCTGGACCAATTGAAGCGAATGGGTTTTCCTTTGCCATCAGTCAAGGACTCACAGGCCTCGCTCCCTGATACCCGTTGATTTTAAATCCTCGGGCCAAGAGTGAAAAAGGGCGCCGGGCGTTGAACTTCATTATGGAGAATGCGACTCGGTTTGCCGTGTATGCCACTCGCTCGAGAGAAGAAGCAATCGAGTTAGCCCAGCGATTTGCCCAAGAAGGCGAGCCGCTGGTCATTGCGGCTGGCGGAGATGGGACCTTGAATGCCGTGATTGAGGGCTTGGCTGGCTCGCAAACAAGTTTGGGGGTCTTTCCTACGGGGACGATGAATGTTTTCGCAAGAGAGATGGGTATTCCCTACGACCGCCTTGAGAATGCGATGGAGATTATTGATGAGGGGCATAGTGAGGAGGTTGATCTCTTTGCAATGAATGGAGCGCCCTTCGTTCAGATGGCTGGTGTTGGTTTTGATGCGCAAGTGATCGAGGAGACAACTTGGGAGAGAAAGAAGCTTCTTGGTCCACTTGCCTACCTCCTTTCGGCTACGAAAGTCTTAGGAGAAAAACCCCCACAAATGACGATCACCTGTCATGAGGGGAGAAGTTATCAAGGCGTGTGTCTTTTGGTGGGCAATGGCTCGCTCTATGGCGGGCAGTTTCCGCTCTTTAAGAAAGCTGATAACTCAGATGATTTGTTAGATGTCGTTATTTTTAAAGAGGCAGGTTATCAATTCGTCAGAGATACCTTACGTGGTCTGGCGAAGGGAGGAATTGATCCAGATTCTCCAGGGCATTCGGTTGAGTATGTTCAAACAAAGTCTCTTGAAGTGACCTCTGAGCAGGCCGTGCCCATTGAAATCGATGGGGAGCTCTGGGGGAGATCCACTCAAGCGACCTTTGATTCGACAGGGCGCAAATTGCGCGTTTTTACCCCCAAGGAGCGAAAAGGAAAAACACGCTACGCTTTACTCAAGGTTCTCTCCCCGTGGGCTCATTCCTAGCAGTGAGCACTAGAGTTTGGATGAAAGTAAGAGGTCCTTTGCGATGGTGACACAAGGCAGGATTATTCGACATAATGTTCGGTGTGCTGGCCGGATGATTCTCTGGTCTGCGCTCTCAGGAGGCATCTTCTTTTTGGTTTTTGTTTTCTTTTGGTTGATGACAAGTCTCATCACTGGTCGGGAATCACTCGATTGGCAGGTGGGGGGCTTGTCACTCGTTGTTACCACATCGTTTTTTGTCGTTGGAGGTCAGTTGCTGCCCAAGAGGTCTCCATTGGATTGGGGGCAAATGATTCAAGATCCACTCCAATTTCCAGGCTCTCGGATTTCTAGGCGTCAAGACTTCGGGTATGGTCAGGAGAGTTTTGGGCTTCGTGGCCTTTTTCTTCTGGGACCCAAATGGTTTCAAAAAATCAAGGAGGAGAATGGATCGATGGTGTCTTCGAGTAGGGTGAATGCGCAATC
>JALRJZ010000061.1:0-270 GCA_023261045.1 Akkermansiaceae bacterium | reverse complement strand
TTTAAGAATCAACCTCGCAGCAAGAGAGAGTTGGGAAGAGTTGAATGATTTCAAAGATCATTGGGATCAATTGCGTGAGCTCGCTCTCCTTGGGGTGGTTGCCATCAGGGAGCATCAAAGCTGTCATTTTTTTCGAGTGACTCTTGATGGAGCAAGACGAGAGAGTGCTGCTCAAGAGAGAGTGGAGAAGAAAAGCGATGAATCTCCGATTATCGAAATCGAGGACCGCAGCGAATATTAGTTGAATAAAGCGATCTTCTCGTTCACCTT
>JALRJZ010000060.1:11635-12105 GCA_023261045.1 Akkermansiaceae bacterium | reverse complement strand
AAGCCAGAGCCTGGCTTGGAGAAACAAGCGCACTTTTTTCATGTTTTTTCCTCTATCGCCTCGGGAGCTTACTTTAGCACTCAGCCTGGCTGGAGGGCGATTGGTTACGTGGGCAATACTCCTGCCGTTCGTTTTGACGGCCCTCCAAAGGAATTGTTAGATCAACTTGGTCTCGAACAGACCGTCAAGTAAGAGTCCTGAACTCTTATGGGTTGTCAGTTTCGTCGCGAGGCAACCCCATTTTTTCAGCTCGTTTCTTCCAAAGCTCACGAGCCATTTGTTGCATGTCATCATGATGGTCGACTTCATCGACAATCTCTGTTCCAAGGAGTGTTTCAATCACATCCTCAAGGGTTATAATTCCAGAGAAAGCGCCAAATTCATCGAGTGTTGCGGCGATGTGAATGCGCTGCGCAATCATGTCATTAAACAAGGTTGAGAGCGTCTGAGTTCTTGGAACGGCATGGATT
>JALRJZ010000060.1:345-11625 GCA_023261045.1 Akkermansiaceae bacterium | reverse complement strand
TTTAATAGTTCGACACGCAGCACAAAGCCATCGAGGTCATCAAGATTGTCTCGGTAGATTGGAATACGTGAAAAGGGTTTGTCGGTATGGTTTTCCATGAACTCTGCGATGGTGTAGCTTTCGGGAAGAGCAAAGACAACGGTGCGAGGAGTCGCTGCATGCCGAACCATGGTGTCACGTAGTTCGAAGAGGTTCTTCATGATACGACCTTCGTTTTCCTCAATAGCGCCTTCTTTTTCGCCAATGTCTGCCATGGCGATAAATTCGGCCCGGCTATAGGCGCCCTTCTTTTGACCATGGGAAATACCACTTGTAATTTTTTCGGTCATCCAGATGAGAGGTGACATGAGACGAGTGAGATTTGTTAGCAAAACTCCTGTCGCAGGGGCAAGTTGCTTCCAATAAACGGCTCCAAGCGTTTTAGGAATAATTTCAGAAAGGAGAAGAATCAGCACGGTGAGGACTCCCGAGATGATCCCTGTAGTGAGAGGTGCATCTCCAAAGATCTTCATTGCTTGGGCACCGACTCCGGCTGCACCTACAGTATGAGCCACGGTGTTTAAAATCAGAATCGCCGAGAGCGGCCGATTGATATCATTGGATAACTTGTCCCAGATTGCGGCATTGCGAGGTTTATTTTCCTTTTGGGTTTCAATGTATGGTCTGCGAACGCTCAGCAGAACGGCTTCGAAGACAGAACATAAAAATGAGAAAACCAGAGCAACTAGCAGATAGATGACAAGTAAAGTGATTTCCACGGTGGTTTAGAATCTTCTTAAGAGGAGTAGAAAAAAAGAAAAAAGTGGAGCGAAATGATTAAAGCGCAAGGCCTCCACAAGCACATTGGCTAGTAGAGAAGTTCTCAGAGCGCGCAGCAACAAGCCTTCCTTTGATTTGAGGAATGGTGGTGATCAAAAATGGGTTTTAAGCGCGACGCGATCTCCGCAAACCCAAGGTCAATACAGCGAGTGAAAAGAAGGCAAGATTCGAAGGTTCCGGAATACTCTCTGCAAACGAAGTCACTGTGATGTTATTCTGATCGAAAAAACCTCCGCTTACTAGAGACGTGGGGTCCATCACGCCAAATCGATCACTCCCTCCTCCATTCATGCTTCCGGTTTGCACGCCGATGTAGAGATAGTCAGTTGGTGCAACCGAATCGAGAATCGACGCCGAGACAAGGATGCCAATTTCGACGGCGTTGGATCCGAGGGTGGTTAATTCGTTTGCGTAAATACGATTTGGATCGGTGTCGTAAGGCCGAGTGTCGTTTGGAGCAAAGATTTGAGGATTCACGTTTTGGACGTAAATGGGAGTGAGACCAAGGCTTTCGCCAACACTTGAACTCTCCAATTGCCGGAGGTTGTTTTCCCACGAATTCACGATGTTATTCGCTGGATTTCCAGACCAAGAATAGCCGCTCAGATCGGGGTCTGTTGCTAGTCCCGCCTCGATCGTATTCACGGGTTGAGGACTGGCCCAAATAATCATATTGACGATATCAAAGTCTGATCCATTCCCTCCTGTTTCATTAAAATCAAAACCAAGGCCGACGTAGTTTGCCCCATCCAAGTTCACGATAGGGATTTGATTGACTTGTATCGGCTCCATATCGGCTGAAGCGCTAAAGCCAGGCAAATCATCTTTGGACCAGTTTGTTTGCATGTCCTCAACCTTGAAAGCTGGGTTGATATTCATACCCGGCTGAACGATAAAGATGGTTGTTCCATAGGGAGTTTCAAGACTCACCTGATTTCCCTCGGTGGAGGCATCAAGAAATACTGAACTTCCAATGCACGGCAAAGTGGCCGCTAGAAAGAGAGATCCCGCAATCGATCTGAAGGTTGAACGCAACTGTATCATGGCCGGGACATCTGTTGAGGGTTTCTCATTATTTTTTCAAGTAAATAGCTTGTGAAAAGACTACGATTCGGGAGACGAGAGCCTCTAATGATCGACAGGGTGGGTGAGTGGATCGGCGCCTTTGAGAGAGTGGAACTCATTAGGTTTCTTCTTAATCTTTATGATTCAGAGGTGGTGGTTCGTTGCTCGCTCATCCACGTCAGGATCATTACCCATAAGGATAGGGCGAGGGCAAATAGTGGGACTTGGAGGAGTGGAGGCAGCGAGTACAGGATCGTGACCACTGGGATCCATACTCCCCAGGTGGCAACAAGAGTCGGGAAAATCGTATTTCGATAATAACGGAGAGTAAAAAAAACACTGGTGCCACGCCATGGAAAGCCCGCATTTTTCCAGTCATAACACCATGAATTTACAGGAGTGGCAAAAAAGGGGTTAAAGATGAATTGATCGATGAAGACTTTGGTGACCACGACCGAAAAAGTGATTTCCGCCCCAAACCAACTGGCTTGTTGGCGATAAAGAAAATCGACAAGAGCCCCTGACCAAGCCCAGTGGAATGCCGCAAAGAGGAAGTTACCGAGGTTTTGACGCGTCACCTTTCCTTTTTGGAAAAGGGTGATTCGCATGAGTTCTGGGATGACGGCGCCGGCAACGATCGAAGCGACGATCGAATAGAGGTATCCCCAAGTCGCTTTAAGATCTGCAAGCTCGTTTAGGAGGGCCGTTGTCGGGGGGTAAAAGTAATATCCGAGTAGCAGCGACAACATCACCGCTTGGAGAATCAAGCCCGGAAGCAGATTTGCCCGAGCGGCTCTGAGGCCCGCGGACCAGGGGGCTTCTTTTTTTTCAATGAGCACGAACTGACGCACGGGGGGAATCTGACGGGAGATGGGGCAAGTAGCAATGCGATACCGAAGAGTTGTCATCTGGCTCTGAAATCTGTAAGGCCTGAGCAATGAAGCGAATGCTCCCTATTTTGCTGTCTTACGGGCTCCAGATGACAGTTCCAGTTGTTGCTCAGATTTCGGTAGAGGGCACCTTGTCACCATCCCTCTTACAAAGCTTTCGTGAGGGCTACGAGATGAAGCAGGATGATTTGGCGAGGCACAATGCCATTACGAACAATCCCATTAACTCCTTGGCCTTAAATCGTGCGATCGTTGCAGGTGCAGATGGGTTCTTCAGCCATAAGATTAAGATCAAAGCAATTACCAACCAGAAATCATCTGGAAGATGTTGGATGTTTGCTGGCCTCAACACGATGCGCCCTAAGGTCATTCGTGATTTAAAGGTCGAGGAGTTTGAGTTTTCTACTTCTTATCTCCAATTCTGGGATAAACTAGAAAAGTCCAACCTCTACCTCGAAGACATTATTGCGTTGCGTCAAGTAGACCGCCTTGATCGCGAGTGGTTGTTGGTTAACGAATGGAATACCGGTGATGGAGGATGGTGGAACTATGTTACTGGATTAATTGAGAAGTATGGTGTGGTGCCAGCTTCAGTGATGCCAGAAACACACAGTAGTGAGAATACTCGCACCATGAATGTCGTCTTGGGGAGGTTACTGCGAACCGAAGCGGTGGCACTCATGAAACTTCATCACAGTGGAGGGAATTTGAAGCAGCTCCGAGAAGAGAAAGAAAAATCATTACGGAAAGTTTACCGGTTTTTAGTGCTTAATCTGGGGCGTCCTCCCGTTGATTTTGAATGGCGCTACCAGAGTAGTAAGGATTCAGAGGGCGATCAAAAAGACTCTGTTCAAACAGCAAACGAGAAACTCATCAAGGCGGGACGTTTCACCCCGAAAGCCTTTTATGAGACTTTTGTCGGAGTGGATCTTAAGGAGTTCGTTTGTTTACAACATGACCCGAGTCAAGCGCTCGACCGCCATTATCGATTTGCCCGAGCTGCCAATATGGCTGGCCAAGAGGAGATGAACTTTGTGAATCTCAAAATCGACACCATCAAACAGATTGCTCAGAAATCCATTCTAGCCAATGAACCATTGTGGTTTGCTGCGAATGTGAGCGTTGATCAAAGTTCAGAGCACGGACTCATGGCCCATAAGCTCTACGATTATGAAAATCTTTTTGGGCTTAACCTAGAGATTTCTAAACGTGATCGCTCAATTTTTGGAGTGGGAGCCTCCAATCATGCCATGGTGTTGACTGGGGTTGATCTCCAAGATGGGAAACCGACGAAGTGGCTTGTAGAGAATAGCTGGGGGAGTGATAAGGGCAACCAAGGGACATGGACGCTCTACGATCGTTGGTTTGATGAATACGTGACGACGGTCATTGTCCACCAGTCACATGTTCCCGCCGAGGTCATGGCGATTTATAAGACCGAGGCGGAGGTGCTCCCCGCATGGTATCCGGGAGCAGGAGGAATGGATCGGTGAGTGACTATGAGACGGCGGGAAATTTTTTGAATCCAAGCCAGATGGCAAAGAGCGCTGCGCTCCACGTGACAAGACAAATTCCCCACCACACGCCCCACAACTGCCATCCGAGGGAAAAGGTTAGAGTATGAAAAACAATAACCGGAGCAATGAGCTGCCGGTAGAGACCAATCCACAATCCATAAGATGGCTTCTTGATGCCTTGAAGGGCAAATACGGTCACAAAAAGAATGGGATATGCAGGGAGAGTGAGTGAAGCAGAGAGGAGGTAGTCTTTTCCGTGGGAGATCACGACTTCATCACTCGTGAAGAGGCGCATTGCCGGATCGCGAACGAGATAAATGATCAATCCACCGAGCACCATCATCCCGGCTCCATATTTGACATTTGTGATCCATGCCTCACGAACCCGATCGAGTTTGTGGGCGCCAAAGTTTTGTCCGACAAGACTCATGACTGCAGAGTTCAAGCCAATTGCTGGCATGAGCACGATTTGTTCGATCCGCACAGAAATTCCTGAGGCAGCAACAGCTTCTTTGCCAAAGTGTTTTACAAACCAAGTAATGACAAAAATACCCATCGCGATGGTCAGCATATTCAGGGAGGCCGGAATCGCCTGTGCGGCAATTCGTGATAAGACTTTCCATTTCGGGATGAGCTCTTGCCACGTGATGTTCATGGAGTGGGGAGACTTCCTGACATGGAGCCAGAGGTAGGAGGCTCCCCCAATTTGAATAAGGACAGTGGCAAGAGCGATTCCTCCGACTCCCATTCTTGGGATGCCAATCAGTCCCCAAATGAAGATGGGGTTGAGTGCGAGGTTCGCGAAGAATCCTGCGATTAGAAAATTACGATAAGGTCGAGTGTTGCCAGCTGAGGAAAGTGCGGCATTCAACACCATTGGAACCAGAAAGAGCACGGCGCTGGTGAGAATCACATTCATGTAAGAGAGCGAAGTACGCAGATAGGAACCTTCTGCCCCAAGCTGTTTGTAAAGCCATGGCGCGCAAAGAAGCCCCAAAAGAGAAAGAAGAAGTCCGGCGCTCAGGGCGAAGAAAATTGATTGGGTAAAAATAAGACGCGCATCTTCCGTGTCTTCAGCTCCGAGGGCATTGGCAATGAGAGCAGTTGTCGCTTGGCTCAGCCCACTCCCGATCGAGATCAAAATGAAAAAGACGGGAAAGGAGAGGGAGAGGGCAGCGAGGGCCTCGGTGCCAAGCCATCCAGCGCAGAAAGTATCCACCACGTTAAACATGGTGTGGAAAAACATGCCAACACTCATGGGCAATGCAATTTGCCACGTGAGTCGTGAGATTGGGTCTGAGGTGAGGGAGGGATGACGATTCATCGCTAAAAACAAAGACCACTCAATAGGATGACGCAGTCATTCTGAGAAGAGTCTGCTGAATCTTAGTCACGTGAAATGACCCTCTTTTGTAAAGCGCGAATCTTAGGAAAGTCATGAGCGTCTACTAGCAGATCAATCTCGCTTGGGTGATCCACTTTTGATAGATTGTTAGTATGAAGAGGCGACAATTCGTAAAAACTGGGACCCTTATTCTTGGCGGATTACCCTCGGAAACTGCGAAGGCTCAGCAAGCTGGTGTTAAACCTTCGTTAATCTTAGGACTCATGACTGATATCCACTACGCTGATAAGTCACCGCGGGGGAATCGACATTATAGGGAGAGTCTCGCCAAGGCAAAAGAGGCCGTAGATTTATTTAAAGAAAAAGGCGCCTCTGCGTTGATCTGTCTTGGTGACTTGATTGATGAGGCTCCCACTGTTGAAGAAGAAATTGCCTTTCTTAATAGGATTTCAAGAGTTCTCGATCAATCGGCCCTTCCTCGTTATCATGTTTTAGGGAATCATTGCGTCTCAACCTTGACCAAGGAAGAGTTCTTTGCGCACAGCGGAACTTCAGTAAAAAAAGGATATTATTCACTAGATCTCTATGGATTTCATCTTGTGATCTTGGATGCTTGTTTTAACAACGAAATGGCCTCTTATGGTCGCAATAATTTTAAGTGGACGGATCCAAATATTCCGCCTGCTCAGTTGACTTGGTTAACTAAGGACTTGAACCAAACCGCTTTGCCAGTCGTCGTGTTTATCCATCAGAGAATCGACCTAGAGCCTGAAAACCATTACGCCGTCAATCAAGCGCCAGAAGTTCGCAAAATACTGCAACGTTCTGGAAAGGTAAAAGCGGTCTTTCAAGGTCATAGCCATCGCAATGAGTTACAAACCATCGATGCAATCTCATATTGTACGCTTCAGGCAATGGTCGAAGGAACAGGAGCTTCTCAAAATGGTTATGCCCTCTTAGAGCTCTATGCCGATGGAAGCCTAAAACTAGAAGGTTTTCGCAGCCAGAAAACTAGAGCCTTCTCAAGCTCAGAGACTTAAGGAGCTCGAAGCGTTTGCGAGAGAGATGGAAGGAGTCGTTGACTTTTTCAGTGGCAGAGCGTTGACGATCTCCGTATGACTTGGAAAGTGAAATACTATTACCTGTTCCTGTTGATTATTCTTCTTGGGTGCTCGCTCGAGGCTAAGGATTGGGGCAAAGACATCGCGGCATTAGAAGCAAAAGCGAAAGCGGCCAAGATCTCGGAGGTCGATTATCTTTTTGTTGGCTCATCAAGTATCCGCATGTGGGATTTAAAGAAGGCCTTTCCTGATTTATCGACAATCAATCATGGATTTGGCGGTTCTGAGTTGTGTGATTCGATTCAGTATGTCGATCGAATCGTCATTGCCTTTAAGCCCAAAGTGGTCTTTTTGTATGCTGGTGATAATGACGTCTCGAAAGGAAAGAAGGCCGAAGTCGTTATCGAAGATTTTAAGACATTCGCTTCTAGAATAAGGAAGAAGCTTCCCGAGACCACGATCGTCTTTCTTCCGATTAAGCCCAGCCTGGCCCGTTGGAATTTATGGCCTGAGATGGATCGCGCAAATCAGGCCATCAAAGAATTCACCGAGAAAAACCCTTCTTTAGATTATCTCGATACCGCCACTCCAATGCTGGGCCGTGATCAAAAGCCTCTGCCGAATTTGTTCCTAAAGGACGGACTCCACCTCAATGCGGCGGGTTACGCAATCTGGAACCAAAAGCTCAGTGAGTGGGTGGCGAACCAAAAGAAACCCTCACTATGACTTGGGCAATTGGTTCGCCGTATAGAAGAAGAGAGTGTTCTGAATGTCTTCGCCTTTCTTGCTGGTGAGATCTGCCAGATTGAGTTCGTAGACTCGCCCAGCCGAGAATCCCTCAAGAGAGACTTCCACGGTCGTTGGATTGATTTGCTTCACTGCGGTGACCGGATTGTCCTCCTTGTTTTCTTCTGGAGATCCGTAGGTCCAGCGTGACTGATAGGTAAATGAGTTGAACTTTAGATCGTCACGCGTGATGGCTTTTGCGAGCTCTTGGGTGAAGGTAATACGGAATCCCTTTGGGGTGATGTTGAAGTGATGAATATCAAAGGGCTCACTCTCCTTGAGCGGGGTAATGCGTTGAAGACCTTCGGCGGGTGTCCCCCACCCACGAACGGTTTGACCAACATAGAATTGTTTGCCGTCTTGGCTAAAGCGAATCCGGTGATTTCCACTTCGTAGGCGTTTTGAGTTGAGGAAATGGGTGCACGCTCCCTGAAACTCACCATTGACCTTTTCAATCATGATTCGAGAGATTCGCTGACTGTTGTTATCTGGCAAAAGAATCTGGCCTGGGAAATGAGGGAAGGTTTCGGGGATCTGATACGGCTCACCCGCGGAGCGATTCATTGGAATGTGCGGGAGTTGCACAGCCGGCAGGGTACGGTGCTTATTGTAGGCATCAAGATCTTCGCGGTAAGTGGCAAGAGGGTCTTTGTCTTTCGGCCACGATGGATCCCAGACCAGAGAGCTTGGATGTCCGTAGAAACCGCCTTTTTTGAGGTGGAAGAATGGAGTGGCTGCGCGCCAGTCGCCTTGGTTGTCTCCGCACCATAGATTGCCCTCTTGGTCGAGGTGAATCCCATTGGGCATGCGAAATCCGTAACAGAAAGGCGTGATATTACCCTGAGCATCGCAGTGGAGAGTAGTTCCTCGCCATTTGACTGAAGAGAAATTACGTCCGCGTCTTCCAAACTTGGAATACTCACCTAAGGTGTGTTCAGCGGTTGGGCCATTGTGCGAGGCAGTGCCAATAGCGAGGTAATAACCACCTTTCCCGTCTTGGGTAAGGGTGTTGGTCTCGTGGTAGTTGCCCGAGAGTCCCCAGCCAGCGGCAAAGACTTGATAGTCGTCGGCGGTTCCGTCGCCATCAGTATCTGATGCTTCGGTAAAATCAGCCATTTGAGTAATACGGACTTTTGATTTGGAAACGGCGTCAATCCCGCAACCATTGTGGAAGCCGGTTGCAAAGAGTTGCCAGTCCCAATTCTTTGGGTCCTCTTTTGGGATCGCTCGGAATACGTCTCCACGCCGGAGAACGACGAAAAATGTGCCGTCTGGAGCAAAGTCGATTCCACCAACTTCAGGAGGGCAGTTTTTAGGCAGTGAGATATTTTCGACCTGGTAGTTTTCGGCGAACAGGGAAGTGGCGAAGGTCAGAGAGAAAAAGAAAGTCTTCATGAGAATGAGGCGAGCTAAGGGTTACTCTGGATTTGAGGATGAGAGAGATTCAATGTAGAGGACGAGGGAATCAACTTCCTCTTTTTTGAGGTCATAGGGAGGCATGTAGTTTGGTGGGAACCCTTGCGCTGTCTTCGCATTTGGAGACATGATGGATTCGCGAATATAAGTTGCATCGGCAAGAATGTCGGAGCCATCGATCAAAGGACGTTGAGTTCCAAAGAGGCCTTTGAGGCTTGGACCGTGTCCTTTGGAGCCATCCGTCGAGTGGCAAGCGATACAACCGTAAGCGCCGAAGACTTTCTCGCCAGCATCGATACTTGCTGTTTTGATCTTAAGGTCCCGCTCGAAGCCTTGATGTTTTGAGAGGAGCTTGCCACGGATGATTTCCGTTTTGAAAGAACTCTCTTCCTTGGAGTTTCTTGAAACCGTGGTGAGCTCGAAGGAGAATTCCTCGTTGGTGGGTTTGACAGTCTGGGAGACCTCTTGGTCCCCTAGCTTAAAGCGGAAGGTAGGAGTACCATTTTTTGAAAGCTTGTAGCCCAAGAAGGTTGGTTTTGGTCTACTCTCTGGCTGAGCAAGGTAAAAGAGATTGCCCACGAGGCGAGCACCATAATCAAAGGAACGACGACCTCCCTTTTGCTCATCTCCCCAATGAGGGAAGAGATCTAAAAAGCCTCCCTGCCAAGCGTAGAGAATTCGGCACTCAGTGGTATCAAAGATGTAGGACAAGGCTGGCCCGTGATTGACTCCAATGGCTGCAGGAACAACCTGTATCATGCCATACTCGCCACTGACATCTTGTCCTTTGCTAGGATTGTATTTTGGAGATTTGGAAGCCTTGCCGTGATTAGCCAAAACTGCTGGATCGAGACCAGGATCTGGCATGTAGGTGCGTAAAATGAGTGGCTTGTCGACCGTGCCGAGGGGGTTTGTATCGTACGTTAGTGGGTCTGCGAAAACCAAAGTGGTTCCAAGTAGGGAGAATAGGAAACGTCTCACGTCCTCTTTACTTATGCATGCAACAATTTTTTGCAAGCAATACTAGGGGAAATGACCGCGCGGGCGCAGTCACTTTTGAGAGATCCTAGATTAGTGACCGGGCGCTTCAATCTCAGAAGAGAGAATGATGTATGCCGACTTCGAAAGAGTCGACGCCTTGAGTTGTTCAAGATCGCGCCGGGCGAGAGTCTTTGATCCAAGCAGTGCTAGGGCAAGACCACGATCAGCAATCAAGGTCAGGTCTGGTCGATCTGGTTGAATTCGAGAATTGAGTTCAAGGAGAGCGGCATTGAGATCGGCACGAGCTTCTTGCGGGCGCTTGAGGATCAATGAGGCCCGAGCTCGGCGAATCCACCAAGAGGCCCGAAATCTGGAGGAGGAGATTTCATGTTCAATGAGAGGAAGGGTGATTGTCGTTTCCCCAGCGGAGAGAGAGGCGTCAATCCAAGCATTGCGCAGGACAACGCTTTGATGTTTTTCGTATGCTTTTTTGAGAACTTCAGCGGCTTTGTCAGCTTTCTTCTCAGAGAGCAAAAGTCGTGAATGGAGCAGTGATATTTCGCTGGGGAACTTGCTAAATGATTCTTCAATTTTAGCGCAGCTTGAGAGCGCAACCTGAAAGTCACCGCTGCGCTCCGCAACTTGAGCAATTAAGTAAAGGGCCTCGAGTTGGTGTTGAGGGTCAGCTGAGGCCGCAAGAAATGATTCTGCGAGCTCCATGGCTTGCGGATTCTCGGGCACAAGAATCAGAGCGGTGAGGGCGCCGCGGTGATTCGGATCGAGTTTTAGAGCTGCACGTAAGTCCTCCTCTGTGAGCAGGGCATTGCGCAGAGCTCGGTATTCGAGGGCCCGTTGATAGAAGAGCTCGGCAGTGGGACGAGTTTGAATCTTTTTGCTGAGCTCAAGAATTGTGGTTTGGACGTCATGATGAGCAAAAAGGATCTGAGGAAGTACCAGAAATAGAATAAGATTCCTGCTCATGACCCTGATCTTTCTCAAAGAGCGTTTAGCCTTTTGTTAAAAGAAGAATGGGATGGAGCGAAAAGTCAGAGCTGTTGATCTCCGCATTGTGTCCCTCGATGGCAATGATGTTTTTGCCCGGTTTGAGAAATTCAGAGATTTCTTTGAGTGGGAAGAAATCGAATTTTCCGTTAGCTTCGTGCAGACCCACGTTGGATGCCTTTTTTCCACGCCCTTTTCCGACTCCTTTTCGAAGGACTTCGTGCCCGTTAATGTAAGCGATAAAGGCATCGTCGTAAGAGATGGCGAGGCCCAATTGAGGGTCTTTGGCATCAAGAGGGAGGGTGAAATTGGAACGGAGATAGACGCTCTGGAAAGACCCTTTCATTTTTGGGAAGGTTGTGGCGTCATCATCATCGCCATATCCAAAACCTGCTTTT
>JALRJZ010000060.1:0-267 GCA_023261045.1 Akkermansiaceae bacterium | reverse complement strand
GTGAGCGCCAGCAAGGTAGGACCAAGTCGCTCCTTGATCGATCAAAGGCATGCTTCCCTTTGGAATTGTGGAGGTCTTTGGAGCGGCCGTCTTGGACGGATTCGGACGATAATCCGGATGAAGTTTTGGATTCTCGAGTGGGGCGTGTTTGACCGTGCCCTTTTTGACAATAGAGAAGGTGTCTCTAATGACTCCCTGACTATTGAGCATTTGGCCGGTGAGAGTGTTTCCTGAAATGGAGATCAGACACGAACCATGTTCGACGAT
>JALRJZ010000005.1:33239-38376 GCA_023261045.1 Akkermansiaceae bacterium | reverse complement strand
GAATGCTCATTGTCCTCTCCGAAGGAAACGATGAATGAGCAGCTGATCTATGCAACACTTGGTGAGGAGGGCTTCACCCAATTGGCGGCGGCATTTTATCGACGCGTCAAGGAAGATGATCTGATTGGCCCGATGTATCCTCAAGAGGATTGGAGCGGTGCAGAGCAACGGCTACGGGATTTTTTCTTGTTTCGATTTGGTGCAGATCAGCGCTATCTTTTAAAGCGCGGACATCCCCGACTCAGAGCGCGCCACCTTCCCTTTGAAATTGGTCAAGCGGAAGCGCAACGTTGGGTGAGCCTCATGACAGAGGCGGCCGATGAGACCATTGCCGATCCTCAGATTCGAGCTGAGCTTCTTGAGTTTTTTGCGCAAGTGGCAGACTTTCTGCGAAACAAGCCCGAATAGCTCACGGCTTTGAAGCGTTACGCGTTGACCTTGTGACAGGGAAGGTAAGGATCAGTTTCACCCAATGCTTATTCTTTTCATTAGCCGTAGCTGAGCTAAGTTGGCCCCAGTGAGTGTTGCCGAATACAAACTTCTCGGAAACCTTTTGTTGGTAACGGTCGTCTCTTTCTTTGGATTGGCTCTGCCAATTTATGCGTGGCTTCGAAAGCGTCATCCTGAGATTGATTGGAACCGAGAGGGAAATGTGGGAACCTCCACCATTGAGCCTCTCGATCTTGTTGTTGTTGCGGGTTATTTGAGCCTTTGGTTGTTTCAATGGAAGGGTCTTCCACAAGCGATGTTGAGTGCGCAGACGACTCCGCCAACGGTTTCGGGGGCCGCAAGTTCAGGTGTTTTCCTCTTAGTATTAGCGGCCGTTGTTCCGCTGGTGATGTTTTGGCGGACAAGTCTCGTTGAGTTTTTTGGTCTCCGTTGGAAAGGATGGCCGTGCTTGTTTTGGTTAATTCCTCTCTTTGTGATTGGTTTTTTTTGCCTCGCCGTGCTCTTAGATCAGCTTGGCTGGATGAAATGGGTCTCTGCTGAGTTCCATGCTCAAAAACAAGATTCGGTCAAACTTCTTTCGGAAACGAGAAACCTCGGGATGGTTCTTGCGCTCACTTTCTCTGCGGTCATTGCCGCCCCCATCGCAGAAGAAGTGATTTTTAGGGGATACCTTTATCCTGTGGTGAAGCGATTTTCTGATCGTTGGTTTGCCGCTTTATTTACAGGGATGTTTTTTGGAGTGGCTCACTTCAATCTTTTTAGCCTTCCGATCTTATTTGCAATGGGCGTGGCTCTCGTTCTTCTCTATGAATGGACCGGTTCGATCTGGGTGACCATCGCCTGTCACGCTGGGTTTAATGGAGCCACCGTGTGCTTGATCATGTTTGCGAAACTTGCGGGTGTGACCCTTCCACAGTGATGAAAGTTGGTGAGCTCGGAGAGGATCAAATCGTGGCAACTCTGATTGAGGGGTTGGCAAGTTCACAGCAAGTCTTAGTGGGCCCCGGAGATGATTGCGCGGTCATCGAGGCACCCGAGGGGTTGATTTTATTGAAGACTGATGCTGTTGTTGAGGGGATTCATTTTTTGTCCGAGGAGAATCCAAAGAGAGTCGGTTGGAAGGCAGTGGCTAGGGTCTTAAGTGATTTTGCGGCAATGGGAGGAGTTCCCAAGGAATTATTGGTGACTCTTGCGATCTCAAAATCAAGCTCTGTGGCTTGGGTTAAGGAACTCTACGAAGGGATGGCAGGCTGCTTAAAAAAGCACGGAGGGGTGATTGTTGGTGGGGAGACCACCTCGATCCCAGATGGATCTCCTGCGATGATTTCGATCGCTGGGAAAGGGCAAGTTCAGCGAGAGCACTTGGTGACTCGGAGTGGCGGAGTCGTTGGGGATGGCATTTATGTGACGGGTCATCTTGGTGGCTCTCTCGCCGGGCATCATTTGGATTTTAACCCTCGCATCGAGCAGGCAGCGTGGTTGGTCGAAAACGTCAAACCCTCTGCGATGATGGACCTCTCAGATGGCTTAGCAAAGGATCTTCCACGGTTGGCTAAAATGAGCGGGTGTGGATTTCAACTACAGTTAGATGCGCTCCCTTGTCGCGAGGGCTGCTCGTTAGAAAATGCCCTCGGTGATGGTGAAGATTATGAGCTGTTATTTACCAGCGAGTCTCATTCTGAGTTGATCAAAGGCTGGCAGCGAGTGTTCCCTGGAGTTCGTTTGACAAAAATTGGGGAACTCGTTCTTGAAGAAGGGCAGAGCATTCCTGGAGGATGGGATCACTTTAGAGCCGAAGATTCCTCATTAGAGTGAGGGCTCTCGAAACCAAGACTTGCTATTAAATCGAAATCGGACGGTAATGAGTCCAATAACCCATTTCGATTTTAGATGTCAAAGCTAGAGGACGTTCAGATTGGTAGCCAAATTGCCCATGTGGGTGGATGGTCTGAGCTTTGCCATGCGGTTGCAGATGAAATTGAAGCGCTGATACGTGATCGGGCTGCTCAAGGCCAATTCGCTGTTTTGGGTCTCGCTACTGGCAGCACTCCTTTGGATCTTTACGCTGAACTTGTGAGAAGGCATCAAGAGGAGGGCTTATCCTTCGCCAATGTGATTTCGTTTAATCTCGATGAGTATGAAGGCCTTGGAAGAGATCACCCCAAGAGCTATTGGGCCGAAATGTGGACGAACTTGTTTCGCCATGTTGATATCGACCCGTCCCGGGTTCATGTTCCTCCGTCAATTTTTGATGATGCCCAGCAAGCGGCTCTCGATTATGAACAGCAGATCGTGGCGGCTGGAGGCATTGATTGGCAGCTGCTCGGTATTGGGCGGGCGGGTCATATTGGCTTTAACGAAGTCGGCAGCACCAAAGACACACGAACCCGGCAAGTCTCCTTGGCCAGAGAAACCATTGAGGATGCAACCCCTGGATTTGTGCACTATGGAGAGGTTCCCACTCGCGCAATGACCATGGGAGTCGCGACGATTTTAAAATCAAAACGAATCGTTTTGATGGCAAAGGGCTCAGGAAAGAAAAAGATTGTTCAATTGGCCATGTCTGGGGCGCCTTCAGAGGCGGTTCCAGCTAGTTTTTTACAACTTCATAAAAATGTCGGTTGGTTTCTTGGCCCTGGCATTGCAGGCTCTCAACGCGATGACGATCAGTAACGACCTTCTTCAAAAAGCTCATGAGCTCAGTCAGCCCGAAGATTATTTCCGAGGTTTGGATTGGGGCCATGAAGTTTTACCTCGCGAGATTGTTTCATTTTGCCGGTCTGTTCAAGACCACCGGACAAGCGGCTGGGACGGTATTTCTGCAAAAGCCGGCCGCTATGATCAGCATGCAAGGTATGTCCTGTTAGTCGCTCTTGAAGGCTCTGGTAAAATGGGGGTTGAGACCGAAATCCGAGAAGTGAGAGAGGGAGAAGCCCTTCTCTTCTTTCCTCATCAAATTCACTACTATGTCGATTTGCCGGAGAGTTTTTCTTGGCTCTACATTACCTTCGAATTGGAGGGTGAACCTCGAAAGCGCCTGGAGTGTTATCGAACCGGCGGTCGGGGGGTGAGCCCTCAGGTTCAGCAACTACTCGAAGGCTTTTTAAGCCTCTATCAATCGGGAGACTCCCTCGGAGCAAGCATTAAGTTGGGCGCTCTCCTTACCAAGCTCTCGCAGCAAGATCCTTCACCATGCGTGGTCTCAAACGATGGGGATCTCGTTGCAAGGATTAAGAAACATGTCGTCAGCCACCTAGATGGTGATCTTGCAATGCCTGCCATTTCGAAAGCAATGGGTGTCTCAGAGAGTTATTTACGAGCAGTTTTTCGAGAAGAAGCTGGCGTCTCGCTCGGAAACTTTGTTCGATCAGTACGGCTCGTACAGACGACTTATCTCTTAGAGCACGATCAAGATGACCTTGGAGTGATTGCAGAGAAAACCGGCTTTGGTTCATTGACCAGTTTCACGCGAGCTTTCCGAAGAATGTATCAAATGACTCCAAGCTCTTATCGCAAGAGAAAGCGACTAGAAGCTGATCCCAATTCCTAACTAATTAACGAATCAGATGAGTGAAGCAAAAAGCAAGACGACAGCGAAGCTGTCGGTAATGATGTTTTTACAGTTCTTTATTTGGGGGGCGTGGTATGTCACGGCTCCCAATTATCTAGGCACGATCGGTTTTACCGCAGATGATTTTAGTTGGACTTACTCAGTGGGGCCCATTGCCGGTATTCTCTCTCCCTTTTTCGTAGGGATGATTGCAGACCGTTTTTTCCCTGCTCAGAGAGTTCTTGGAATCCTCCATTTATTTGGGGGAGTGATGATGTTTGTGGCTGCAGGAGTGATGAAACCTGAGACAAGTCCGACGATGATCAACTGGTTCTTTTTTGGTCACATGTTGTGCTATTATCCAACCCTTGCGCTGACGAATACGATCGCCATGAAAAACGTGGAAAATGCCGAGAAGCAGTTTCCTCTGATCCGTGTTTTTGGAACAATCGGGTGGATCATTGCGGGGCTGAGCTTGTCGTATTTCCTATGGGATAAAAAGGTAGAGATGTTTTATCTCGCTGGAGGTGCTGCTCTTCTTTTAGGGGTGATTAGTTTTGGACTTCCATCCACTCCTCCAACGGCAACAGGAAAGGCGAAGATGAGTGACATTCTGGGACTCGATGCTTTGGTCATGCTCAAAGACCGCTCGTATCTCATCTTTATTTTGAGCTCGATGCTCATCTGCATCCCTTTGGCATTTTACTACCAAATTACCAGTCGAGTCGTTGAAATGGCAGAGTTGCCCATTGGACAAACAATGAGTTACGGGCAAATGTCTGAAATCTTCTTCATGCTCGTAATGCCCGTCTTTTTTGCTCGGCTTGGCGTGAAGTGGATGTTGGCAGTGGGAATGTTAGCGTGGGTTGGACGTTATTTGCTCTTTGCTTTTGGTGCTCCAGACCAGGTTGTTTGGATGATCGTGACTGGTGTGGTCGTTCACGGAATCTGCTATGACTTCTTCTTTGTAACTGGTCAGATTTACACAGACAAAAAGGCCCCAGAGTCGATTCGCGCACAGGCTCAAGGATTATTGGTTCTCTTCACGCTCGGCATTGGGATGCTCGTAGGAGCTCAAGTGGCAGGGAAGGTCGAAGCTTCCAATTCTCCTCCAGCCGTTGCGAGTTATGGAGCGTT
>JALRJZ010000005.1:29685-33192 GCA_023261045.1 Akkermansiaceae bacterium | reverse complement strand
ATAGAGTCTGAACAGGGGCAAAACAACCTTGAGAAGCTCAAAGAACTGGATGCGCAAAAAGAAGAGCTGGAGAAGCAAAAAGGCCAGTACCGTATGGAGCAGCTCAAGGCAATGAAGTGGAAAAGTTTATGGATGTTCCCTGCTGTGTTTGCCGCCGGTGTCCTTGGAGTTTTTCTACTTCTCTTCCGTGATCAAACGGGAGCATCGAGTCGTGAAGAGTCTCAAGAAGGATGAGTTCCGAAGAATGGCTCTTAGCGATTGGGCTGACACTCTTCGTGTTGTGTGCCTTCGCAGGGATGGTGAAGTTTGCGCAAGCCATTAAGATTTTAAGACGGGGAAAACCTGAGATCGATCAGGAGCTGCTTCGGCAACAAGAACAAGAAAATCAAGAGAACGATGAAAAAGACAATTAGGGTTTTATGCGTGGGAGCTGGTCACATGGGAACTTCCCATGCGCGTGCCTACCATGCCCTGGATGGTTTTGAAATATGTGGGATCGTGACGCGATCTCCTGAAAGCCGGGCAAAGCTCAACCAAGATCTCGGATCTGCATATCCTGAGTTTAGCGACTACGAGCTAGCACTCGCGCAGACCAAGCCTGATGCAGTTTCCATTTCAACCTACCCCGATACGCACGCCGCTTACGCGATTGCGGCGATGGATGCTGGAGCGGATGTCTTTATCGAAAAGCCTCTTGCGGAAACCGTCGCGGAGGCCGAAGAGATTGTTGCGAAGGCCACGGAAAGCGGGCGAAAATTAGTGATCGGTTATATTCTACGGCACCATCCTAGCTGGGTGCGCTTTATTGAGATTGCGCAGACTCTTGGGAAACCTCTCGTGATGAGAATGAACCTCAACCAGCAGTCGAGTGGAGCAAATTGGAAGACTCACAAGAATCTCATGTCTTCCATCTCTCCTATCGTCGATTGCGGTGTCCATTATGTGGACGTGATGTGTCAGATGACCCGGAGCAAACCAATCAGAGTCAGTGGTATTGGAGCACGCCTGACGGACGAATTACCCGAAGGGAAAATCAACTATGGCCACCTCCAAGTGACTTTCGAGGATGGTAGTGTCGGTTGGTATGAAGCCGGCTGGGGTCCGATGATGAGCGAGACGGCCTTCTTTGTGAAGGATGTCGTGGGCCCCAAGGGTTGCGTGACCATTTCAGCCAAGGACGCGGCAGGAGAAGGCGCCTCGGCTGATGTTGATTCACACTCAAAAACACAAGCACTCCGTTTACATCATAGTGATCTCGATGGTGAGGGGAACTTCACCAAAGAGGACGACTGGATTACAACTGAGGATGAGCCGGATCACGATGGTCTCTGCCATCGTGAGCAAGAATATTTCCTGAATGCGATTCTCAATGATCTTGATTTAACCGATCATATGGCCGACGCAATCAACTCAATGAGAATTGTAGCAGCGGCTGATGAAAGTTTCCGCACTGGAAAAACCGTAGAATTATCGTGATGAGAAATTTATTCTTAGTGATGTCAGCCTCGATTGGGCTCGTTCATGGAGGGGAGTTTGTAAACCTCTTTAACGGGAAGGACTTTGAGAACTGGGGAGCAAAGGGCAAGACAGAGCAAGCGGGCTATGTCATCAAAGAGGGGGGGGTGATTGAATCAACCCCCAAGTGCCGGTTTTTGAAGACGGAAAAAGAGTATTCTAACTATGTCTTTGAATTTGATTTTAAACTGACATCGGGAGCTAATAACGGGTTAGGGATTCATTATCCGGGCCAGGGTGACCCGGCTTACACTGGAATGGAAATTCAAATCCTAGATAACACGCACCCCAAGTATGCGAACTTAAAAGATTACCAGTTTCACGGAGGTCTCTACACCCTCGTGGCGGCCAAAAAAGGTCATCTCAAGCCTGTAGGTGAATGGAACAAGGAGATTGTAACGGTCAATGGCCCCCACATTAAGGTGGAGCTCAATGGCACTGTGATCATGGAAGCCAATCTCGATCAAATCAATCAAGAGAAACCGAAGCATGAGGGTGCAAAACGGCGCCAAGGTCACCTTACTTTTTGCGGTCACGGAGATATTGTGAGCTTTCGGAATTTACGTATTAAAGAGCTTCCAGCTTCGAAATAATTCGCGTCATTTTTCATGAAAGTCGGCTCTGCACGATGCAGACGCCGACTTTTTTGTTTCGCTAGATTCTACGTCGTGCCTGCTCAAGAGGTGCAATCGCTTGATGTTTCTTTCAAGCAATCTACGCTTTAGAAATGGAAGAAAAAGTGGCTTCGTGTTGTGCTCATCAAGGTAAAGAAGATCAAGGCACTCGGGGGCTCCGTGCTTATCTTCCCCTCATCGTGATTGGCGGTGTTGCGCTTTTGGCTTCGGCAGCGAAGCAAGTTTCTCACGATGCTTGGAATGACCGCATTTGGATGCGTGATTTTATGGGCATCTTGCTCGTGATCTTCTCAATGGTAAAACTCTTTGACCTGCCTGGTTTCATCAGAGGGTTTGCGCGCTATGATCTGCTCGCTGCGATTTCAACTCCCTATGCCGCGTGTTACCCATTTCTGGAGCTCACTCTCGGTCTGGGCTATTTGTCTGGTCTGCACCTTGATCTCATCTCGGTCGTGACGATGGTCGTTTTTGGTCTGGGGACACTGGGAGTCCTACGGGCCATCGTTCAAGGCCGCGAACTCAAGTGCGCTTGTATGGGGGCGTTTCTAGACGTTCCTGTCTCGGTAGTAACCTTAGGAGAGGATCTTTTAATGATTCTGATGGCGGCCTTCATGTGGCTTTCTTAGCCATCTGCATGCATCAATTTTTGAGCGCAAGTCAGCCCCTTGCAGCTTGCCTTGGGACCTGCGAAAAACGAAGAGCAATGGACTAAATCGACCACGCTCAATCAGCCTAAGCAGGTCCAAACGAAATGCCTAAATGGTGACTGAATTGGTTGAGCTTTTTCTTTTCTCGAGGATCGATGAGAACGATTGAAACCCCTTTTTTCCCAGCACGAGCGGTGCGCCCACTGCGATGAGTATAGTAATCAATCTGTTCGGGAAGTTGGTGGTGAACAACAAAAGCGAGGTCCTCGACGTCGATGCCGCGAGCGGCACCATCTGTTGCTACACGAAACTGTGTGCGTTCTTTTTTGAAGGCGCGCATGACTTTATCTCGCTCGAGCTGGGTGAGGTCTCCCTGGAGCACCCCGATAGAATGTCCTCGATTGCTCAGTTGCTTTGCAAGGATGTCGGCTCCATCTTTGGTTCGAGTAAAAATCAGCCCTCGTCGGTTGCCCTGGCGCTGTAAGAAGTGATCAATAAAGTCAGTCTTATCCTCTTTCACACAGACGGTCTAGCGATGGTCGATGTTTTTATTGACGACGTTTTTGATATCGACTTTCACCATTTTCGGGTCGGGCGACATACATGACTTGATGAGATCACGAATGACCTTGGGAAAGGTCGCCGAAAAAAGCCACGTTGCTTTGCGGTTTTGAGTGAGTTCGATGGTGCTGCGGATTTGATCTTTAAAG
>JALRJZ010000005.1:18934-29675 GCA_023261045.1 Akkermansiaceae bacterium | reverse complement strand
ATGAGGTATTGTACTTCGTTTAGGGAAACCGCCTTGCGTTTTACCAAATCAAAGAGCCTTCCGGGAGTGGCGACAAGGATGTGCGTTGGCCGCTGAAGGCGTGAGATCTGAAGTTCAATCTTATCTCCACCAGCGACAACTTCCTGGAAAATGCGATGTTCGCTGTATTTTGTATATCTAAAGAGGGCTTTGCCAATTTGCTTCGCCAATTCTCGAGTCGGCGCAAGAATGACGGCCTGAATAAAAGGTTGGTTCGGGTTAATCTTCGTTAGAAGAGGCAAACCAAAAGCGGCAGTTTTTCCGGTACCTGTTTGAGCCTGTCCCACGAGATCAAAGCCGCGTTCAAGTAGGTAAGGGATGACCTGAGCCTGAATCGGGGTGGGCTTAGAAATACCCAAGTCATCTAACCCCTTAATGAGATCTGCGGGAATCCCCAATGATTTAAAATTGCTCACAGTCCGTGTCTAGGGCGCAGCATTGAGAATGTAAAGGTTGAGACCTCTTGGAAGGGTTGTGTCTGAAGCGATTCTGCTGAAAGCCATGAGAATCGCCTCCTGATGCTTCCTCGACGGGAATAGTTGAATTCCATGGATTGACAGTGGGTTCAGCGTAAGATACCTCCTTCCCCGCTGCGGTGGGTTTTGGTTTTAAAACTCACCGACTTGAAAAAGCCTCTGTGGCGGAATTGGTAGACGCTGTGGATTTAAAATCCATTGTCCCCAGGACGTGCGGGTTCGAGTCCCGCCGGAGGTATTTTCAAGAGTGCGGCTTTGCCAAGTGATTCCGCTAGGTCAAGCCGCTGTCCCTGAGCTCCAAAGAATTTGAGAGCCAGACTTCCTGTTCGCCCCCCAGAGCGCAATCAATAATCTCGATCGAGCAGGTAGTGTGCGATGGCTTCTAGGTCTTTAGCCTGAGCTCCAAAGATTTTGAGAGCATTCAGCGCTTTTTTGGTGAGGCGTTTTGCTTCTTTTTTTGATTCTTCAAGTCCTAGAATGGCGGGATAGGTCGCCTTTTGAGCCGCTTCGTCCTTACCGGCGGTCTTTCCTAGTTTTTCGGTCGATTGTGTGACGTCAAGAATGTCGTCAATGACTTGGAAAGCAAGGCCTAGATGATAACCAAAGTCTGTGAGAGCGGCGAGTTGCTCTTCTGTCGCATTCGCACTCATGGCGCCCAATCTCAGCGAAGTTGTGAGAAGAGCGGCGGTTTTGTTTTCATGAATTTGAATTAATTGATCTAAGGCAAGATCTTGATTTTCTCCCTCGAGATCGAGAACTTGGCCACCAATGAGCTTTTTAGAACCTCCACACGTTGCGAATTCTAAGAGAATCTCTTTGAGAGGATAGCGCTCATTGGCTTGCGTCGAGGCAAGCGTGATGAATGCTTCAGTCAAAAGAGCATCTCCGGCGAGAACAGCCATTCCTTCCCCATAAACTTTGTGAGAAGTCGGTCGTCCGCGCCGTAGATCGTCGTTATCCATCCCTGGGAGGTCATCGTGAATCAAAGAATAGGTATGCATCATTTCGACAGCACATGCGGGCGCCAAAGCCTGATCTGAGCCTCCACCGCAGGCTTTGGCTGCCGCAAGCGTCAAAATGGGCCTGAGTCTTTTGCCCCCTGCAAAGATTGAGTAGCGCATGGCCTGGTGGATTGTTTGAGGCGACTCGCTCTCAGCGGGAAGAAACTGATCGAGCGCTTCGTCAACGAGGGCAACATGGGCTTTGAGGTAGTCTTTGAAATCGGACACGGTGCGGATCTTATGAGAGAAATTGGAAATGGGAAACTGGTTATTGCTTCGGAATGGGATTGATCCTAATTTGTCGAACGTGAAACTGAAGGTGCTTTTTGCGGCGTTGATGTCGCTTTTCCCGTTTGTCTCCTCCGGCCTAGAGGTTGGGGATGCTGTCCCAAAGTTAAAGGGCAAAAATCATTTAGGCAAAGAGGTGGCGCTCGAAGCGAGTTCAGGGCATCAGTGGTTACTGATTTTCACTTACCCTAAAGCTCTGACGGGTGGATGAACAAAGCAGGTTTGTTCGGTGCGGGACGCATTCGCTCAATTGAAGGACCAAAAGGTGACCGTTTTTGGAATGTCGACAGATGATGTTGAAACTCAAAAAAAATTTGTTGAAAGCCACGGGCTTCCCTATGACCTAATCTCTGATCCAGGTGGTCTTCTTGCTAAGAAGCTTGGTGTGCCCGTGAAGATGGGTAAGTTTGCAGCCCGGAGAGCCTTGCTTTTTAAAAATGGGAAGCTGGTATGGAAAGATGATGAGGGGGCGACATCCTCTCAAGGGGAAGACGTGCTTCGGGCGATCAAAGAGGCTCAGTAACCCTCGGTGTTTGTTTTTTGTCGCCAAGGGTGAGGCGACCTTTGAGAGCCTTCTCTAAAAGAAGGCGTTTCGGGGGAGCGATTGGTTTTAGAGAGAGAACGACACCAGAACGACCCTCTTGGTCAAAGTGGAGGCGCAGGATTGTCTGATCTTTTTGAAAATCTGCTCGGTGGATTTGCGACCAATAGATTAGGTTGAGGTTTTTTTCAGGCTTGATGAGAGGAAAGATCTCAAGACCAAGAGGGGTCAGGATGAGATAAGCGTGTCGAGTGCATCGGATGGATAAGCGAATGAGTAGTCCACTCGTTAGAAAAAAAGGAACGGAGAGCCCCCAATAAAAATTTGGATGTCCAAGCAGCGAAGTGACTAAAATGAACATCCCTAAGGCGGCGGCAATTGCACTGACCACCAAAAGGTTTTGTGCCTGAGCGGCTCTCGTAAATCTGAGTTCCTTATGTGGTTCTGAGACTTCTTTTGGCACGCTCATAAGATGACAAGGAAATCGAAGTTCGGGCTTGATCGAGCAAAGTTCGGAGGATGAATGCGTGGGGCGCTTTTGGAGTGAACAAAAGGGGGCCGGTTAGACGTCGATGACATGATCATTATCAAGCGTCGACTTACCTTTGCCTGCTTCTGGTTTTGCAAAACTAGGGCTCACAACTTGCACTTTTCCTTTGAGTTTTTTTGCGAGGACTTGCGTGGCATGCGAGCGGACCGGAGCAATCAAAAGTAGGAAGCCAACGGCATCGGTGAGAAAGCCAGGAGTGATTAAGACCGCCCCGGCGATGAGGATGATGACTCCATCGAGGGCCTCAGTAGCAGGAAGGCGACCTTCCATCGTGGCTTGTTGCAGTTTTTCAAGAGCCCGTCGTCCTTGTGATTTTGTCAGAGCGGCACCAAGAATCCCAGTGGCAATAATGATGCTAATTGTTTTCCAAAAACCAATTTGGCTCCCCAAGGTCATGAACAAGTAAAGCTCGGCAAGAGGGACAAAAATAAAAAGAAAAAGTAATTTCCCAAACACAATCTGGAGGAATTTTAGAGTAAAATCAGTCTTTTACGATGAGAAAGGAGGATAAGATCGCTTCCTTTAATTTTTTCTAAAAAGGTTGGTTCTATTCGGTAAAGTAAATCCCGATACGAACATACTGTTGATTTTGATTTTTGGGTATCGAGATGGTGACTTGTTCGAGATCTCCTGAGGGCGAGATTGTGATCTGGTCCGCAGTTGGGACAAATTCAGACCAATCAGAAAGAGTCGAGCTCATTTCATAGGTGACACGATCGACAATGGCTTCTGGATTTCGTGAGAAAGTAAATGAAAAGTGATCCTCTGTCTGAGCCGGACCACTTGTCATCTTAAGATGGTCGTTGGCGACAAGAGGAGAGAGGCCAAAGTAGTATTCCTGAATATTGAGAATGCCATCATTGTCTGGGTCTTGATTGGGTCCAGCTTGGCCCTCAGGAAGTGAAAGGGAGCTTGCCCACTGCTGATAAGGGCTCGGGGTGGTGAGGGCGACTTCGAGAGAATAAAGTTGGCAATTATTAGAGCTGTCTCCTGCCACTTTCAAATAATAGTTACCTCCTTGGGATGCTTCAAAAGAGACAATTTCTTCACTTTGGCCAATGAAGGCCGCTGAAGCTTCGCTCAGGACCGTTTGACCATCTGCGGAGAGAATGGCGATGCCTAGGTCATGAATGCTCGTGAAGTCGTATTGAGAGCCGGCCGAACAGGAACCATCGGCATTTTGAGGCCCCTCGAGAAAGCCATCGGGAGTGGCAACCGGGTGAATACGAAAGGTGATCAGATCCCCTGGGGCAACTCCTTCAAGAAGGAAGTAATCGACGTCAGTGTTATCATCGATGCTCAGGTAGTCGCGTTGATAAACGCTGTTGGGTGAAATGGGAATTCGGGCGGCGTTATTTGGGGTGTCGTTGTTTCGCTGACTATTCTGTTTTTCAAAATAGTCTCCGTAAAGCCGGTTCAGAGAGAAGATATCGTCTAGTTGAAGCCCCCTAAAGCGCCTTGAGATAAAGGGCTCCATCAGTTTTGTCTGATTAATTGGGCAGATATGATCGAGAGCGAGACCGTGTCCGTGCTCGTGTTCGACCACGTTCCTGAGGTTGAGTGAATCTCTGGAGAGGTCCCCGTAAAACGAGGCATTGCTTGTGTCGATGACCATGTCACCTCCACTTGGTGAGAAGTTGTAAGCTAAGGTATTGGATCCAGAATCGCCGTCGATATAGTGCCCGCCGATCCGAATATCTCCGCGGACTCCCAGCGAGCCAGATGGGAGATTGTTTTGGGTCATATTCGCGCCATCATCATTGGGTTCATAGACGTAAGTGATGCCAGTGTGAGCAGAAATGTTATCAAAAACTTGCTGGAATATTGCGAACCATGACCTCGCAGTCAGGTCGTCTCCACGACCACCACCGGGAGGGTTGCCAGTCAAAGTCAGGTCAAAGCTGACATCAGAACTCCTGGAGTTGGTTTGGTGGACTTCTGCGGCGATCGTATTTGTTCCTGCATGAAAGATCGAGGAAGCAAGGGTGAGAGATCTCGTGGCATTATCTCCGTCGCTTCCCGAAGTATAGTCATCAAAGCTTGGATTTGAAGCCAGATTGACCCGAGCCACTTCCTCTCCATTGACGTAGACAACAATGCCGTCATCAAAAAGATAGTTGAGGGTAAAGTTTTCAAAAATGGTGGGGTCTTCGATGTTGATCGTCGAACGGAAGTAGGTTGTTGGGTTTTTTTGGATGCCGGTTGTATTTGGATCGGCATCGATGTAGCCGACATTTGTCGCCTCATCCCCATCGCCATATCCAAGTTGTGATGGCCCTGAAGGCCACGAAGAATCGTCGAAGTCAATCTCTCTCCAATTGGTCCCTTGGTCACTCCCATCAGCGAGATATTTCCAAATATCTCCTGATTGCAGATACATGGTCGTCTCTGGCCCCTGACTCGGGCTTTCTCCATAAACTCCATCAAGAAACTCAATGAGGTCACTGTCGGAGGTTGGTTCTCCGTTGAAACCGAAGATGCTTGTTCCATCAGCGACGAAACTCCATGTTAAAGTCGTTGGTTTGCCTTGCTCGATGAGTTCTAGAAATGAATTAAAAGTGGCAGTGCGTCCCCATCGTTCATTTTCACTGAACTGAGTTGCAGGCTGTGGTGTGCCTGGATCGTCTCCGATGGGTTCACTGTCCTCGACGGCGTGAAAGGCAGCGATGACTTCAGGCGCAACACCCGGGGCCCAGCACATTGAAAATGGAGGAAGGGGAGAGTTGGATCGTTGTTGCGCAAATTGAGCAATTCTCAGCTGCATCTCGGGTTCGAGGGCTTCGAACTGTTCGAGGGGTAAGCGCCCACTCAGGGGAAGAAGATTGTCTTCAAGGGCTTGGAGCTGTGGGCGATTTTGGAGATAGTTTTTCCACTGAATTCTCTTTGCCAGCGGGTGAGGAGAGCTTTTTGGACGGATCTTTTGGTCAAGGGATTCTTTCGGAGTCGGAATGATCGGGCCCTGTTTTGAATTCGTTACGAACACGACCAAAGTCGTGGCAACGGGCAAAGTAAGGAGTAAGAGGTTTTTAGGCAAAAAGATCATGCCAAGCTTTAATTTAGACCAAAAAGCTACTCAAACAACCTCTTCTAGCGACTAGGAAGTTCTGATTTTACTTCCTGAAGATTGTTTTCGGGGGTGGGCAGACGGTGGATAGAAACCGACCTCAAATCAAGCGGGTTTTCGGGCAGAGGGTTTCGGAGTGACGACCCGGTAAGGTGTTTGATCAATAGCTTGTTTAATTATCTGCTCGTTGGTCACCTGCGGATCATAGCTTACAGTAACACTCCCTGTCTTAAAATCCACTTGGTCGACACTCACCACGCCCTTGGTCTTTGCGAGGATTGTTGTCAGGTGGTTGGCACAGCTTTGGCAGGCCATGTTTTTGACCTTGAAACTGGCTGTTTTGGTTTGAAGGCTCAGGGCAGGCCTTTGGTGACTTGGCAAGTCAGCGCCAACCAAGAAACTCAGCGACACGCAAAAGATGGAGAGGACAAAGAGAGCTTTCACTGACCCCAAAGCGATTCCCAACTCCTGATTTTCTTTTTTTCTGCGCTTTGGTGAGATTTCTCCGATGGGGATGGTGTGGAATTATGATCTGCTCAAAAAGTCGACAATTCGTGATTTAGGCCGACCAATAATCGCTTGGCTCCCTTTCACAAGGACGGGGCGCTGAAGTAGTTGCTTGTGTTTGACAAGGATCTCTACCACGGCTTTTGGATTGCCGACATAATCATCGGGATTGAGCTCAAGTTTTTTAAACTTGGCGTCTTTGCGAACGAGATCTTCCACAGGGTCTTCGAGGCCCTCCACAATCTTCTCGAGTTCGTCGGCAGTGGGAGGCGTCTTGATGTAGAGGATCACCTCATGCTCAATTCCAAGTTCTTCAGCGACCGCTAAAGCATTTTGAGAAGAGCCTCATCCCTTAAAGTGATAAATCTGAACCTTTGGCACAGGGGATAAGTAGCATCAGTTTGAACGACGTCAAGAAGCCGAGAGTTGCTTCAGCGGGCGACTCAGCTAGGCAATAATTTCCATGATGGGGTCAGCGCCTTCGACACCCACGAGTTTTTCGTTTAGTCCTGCATGGTGGAAAGAGAGATCGTTGGGTTCGATGCCGAGTTGATGGAGAATGGTGGCATGGAGATGTTTGACCTGATAAGGATTCTCCACCGCGGCTGAACCCAGCTCGTCTGTCTGACCAACACTCACCCCGCCTTTAATTCCACCGCCCGCCATCCACATCGTGAAGCCAGCGGAATTATGATCGCGGCCTGTTCCTTTGGCGTATTCCGCCGTTGGCTGTCTTCCAAATTCTCCTCCCCATACGACAAGAGTTTCTTCTAAGAGGCCTCGCTGCTTTAAATCTTTGAGCAGACCGGCGATCGGCTTGTCAGTATTGCCAGCGTGTTTGTTGTGATTGCTCTCGAGATCGCCATGAGCATCCCAGTTGTCATCATTGTGCGCGCCTCCCGAGTAGAGTTGAATGAAGGGTGTTCCTCGTTCGACGAGGCGCCTTGCTAGGAGACATTTTTTTCCGAAATCGGCAGTCCGCTGCTCGTCTAATCCATAAAGTTTTTTGGTCGCTTCTGATTCTTCATCAAGATTGATGGCTTCTGGAGCCGTCGATTGCATCTTAAATGCAAGTTCATAACTGTCGATTCGTGCTTGGAGATTTGAGTTGCCCTGCCTCTGAGAAAGATGGTTGGAGTTGAGCTGGTTGAGTGATTGGATGATCCGATACTGCTCGTTTTGGTGCATTCCCCGAGCATGTTTTAAGTCGAGAATGGGATCTCCCTTCGAGCGAAGCACCGTACCTTGATAGTTCGCTGGCATGTAGCCAGAGGACCAATTCTTTGCGCCAGAAATAGGGCCTCCTGTTTTGTCGAGCATGACGACATACCCCGGAAGATTTTCATTAATATTCCCCAGGCCATAGTTGACCCAGCTGCCCAGGGACGGTTTTCCGCTAATCAAGGAGCCTGAGTTCATCATCAACATGGCAGAACCGTGAATGGGAGAGTCAGCCGTGAGAGAATGGATAAACGCGATATCGTCGACGCAGGTGGCAACGTTGGGGAAGAGATCAGAAACCCACTTTCCACATTGACCGTATTGCTTGAAATTCCACTTGGGTTCGACAATACGCCCTTCATTTTTTTTGCCTCCGCGACCAAAGGTTTTTACCGCGACAGTCTTGCCGTCTAAGCCTTTCATCTCTGGCTTGTAATCGAAAGTATCAATGTGAGACGGCCCTCCATACATGAACAAAAAGATCACGCTCTTTGCTTTAGGCGCAAAATGGGTCTCTTTCTTTTCGGCCCGAGCCATCATGCCGGTCAGAGCGAGGGAAGTGAAGCCACCTCCCACGGTAGAAATAAATTCGCGTCGGTTTGTTTGACCGCAGAAATTGTTCATGAGCTTAGTCGAGATAGATTGTTTCGTTTAAATTGAGGATAAGCAGACAGAGGCGAGCCATAAGCTGATCATCTGGGACTTGATATTTTTCCTGCAAATCTTTTGCGAGGTTTGTGAGTTCGTGCATCTCGCCTCCATCAATTTCTCGACTAGTCGCAAGTTTGAAGGCTTGGCTTATTTTTTCTTCGAGAGAACCATTTAGCCGGCTTGAGAAAAGTGTCGCAAAATCGTTCATTCTTTCGCTATTGAGCATCGTGAGCGCTTGAGTCGGAACGGTCGTTGAGAAGCGAGAGGGACAAGAAAAATCGCGTTCGGGAGCGTCGAAGTTCGCAAGAATGGGAAGCTTAATGGAGCGCTTCACATGAATATAGACTGCTCTGCGGTTAGCAGAGTCTCCTGGTGACATTGGCCATGCGGCACTTGGTCGAGATGCTGTTGCTAAAACAGCATCGGGCATTTTTGGGCGAACGGAAGGCCCGCCAAAATCAAAATTCATCTTACCGGTGAGAATCAGATACGTATCCCATATTTCCTCTGCGGTGAGACGGCGTGAAGAGTATTTCCAATGAAGTCTATTTTCCGGATCAGTGTCACTGAGTCCACTTGATGAGAGTTGATAGGTAGAACTATTAAACATCAAACGAAGCATGTGTTTTGTACTCCAATTTGATCTTACCAGCTCGCTTGCCAGCCAATCAAGTAGCGCTTGGTTACTCACTCCAGTCCCGAGTGTGCCAAAATCATTGGCACTTTCCACAAGGCCTTTTCCAAAGGCATATTGCCAGAGTCGGTTTACCCACACGCGGGCCGTTAACGGGTGAGCGGGGTCAGTGATCCACTTTGCAAAGGCGTAGCGAGTTCGCTCAGGAGTGCTTTCGGAAGGATCAAGAACTTTGGGAAAAGAAATTGGCACGGCATCTCCCTGAGCATGAACGTTACCGCGGATATGAATCTGTGGAGTGGGGATGTTTTGGTCTTCGTGGACTCCATGATATTGGATCCCATCAATTGGTTTTTCCAACTCTTGACGTTGCTGCTGGAGAGGGTGCATTTTGTTTGCAAAATCAGCGCCGAAAGCGCGCGCAATGCTCTCTGGGTGAATGAGGGCAAGTTGTTGATCACTGAGGTCATGGAGGGGAGCGCGCGTGATGCGGATCTCAATGGAGCGTTGTCTTGAGGACGCGACAATCCCAATGACATTTTTGCCGGTGGTTAATTCTGCTATTGGCAGAGGGATAAAGTGTTCGCCGTGGATTTTCTCGGAGAGCCCCTCGTGAACCCGCGTACCATTTAGGAAGATTTCTAAGCGATCAAGCTCTCCTTTGACGTAGGCGAGAAATTGCTGAGGAATTTCCTGGAGACCAAATTCTGATCTGAGAGCAATCGGTTTGCCCCCCGGCCATTTGTCTGTCTTTCGGAATCCGGCCTGATCGGCAGGAAATGATGGCAGCGACCAGTCAGGAGTCGTTGGAATCTGAAAGCTTCTTTGCCAGTCGGTTGAAATGCTTTGAGGGTCAGTGGCTTTTTTGAGCAAAGGATCAAGGAGGCTTCGATCGACGCTTTTCCAGAGGTTCTCTAGCAAAAGGTGATTGTCTCGGCGTTGTTGCTCTCGTTTCTCGGTGACTTGTGGATCGACCCAGGTATGATTGGGTGATTTAAACATATCTTGGCGAATCCCGTCGAAGAATGCCATCGTTGAAAAGTAATCGGCTTGCGTAATCGGATCACCTTTGTGGTCGTGGCATTTTGCACATGCCATGGTGGTTCCCATAAAAGCTTCTCCGGAAATATCGACAATATCACTGATGACATCGGCATGGGCTTGGGGGCGGTCAGCCGGCTCGTCATCTCGCTGCATGAGGGTCATGAATCCCGTCGCAATCTGAGCTTCAAAGGTTGGATCGGGCAGCTGATCTCCCGCAAGTTGTTCCATTAAAAACCGATTGTAGGGCTTATCGTTGTTGAATGAATCGATCACATAATCACGGTAACGCCAGATCTCAGGCTTAAGACTATCTCTCTCGAAGCCATTTGTTTCAGCGTAACGGACGAGATCTAGCCAGTGAGAAGCGAATTTCTCTCCAAAGTGATCAGAAGCGAGGTATTGATCGACCAAGTCAGGCCAGTTTAAGTCGCTCTCTTGGGGAGGGAGCCCAGTGGTGTCATAAGAGAGTCGGCGCTGGAGCTGCTCAATCGAAGCAGCCGCATTGGGTGTTAGTTGGTTTTTTTGGAGGCCTTCGAGGATAAAAGCATCAATAGGATTTCGGATAAAAGGATCGCTAATCTGAGGGACTGGCACCTCCTTGACTGGTTGGTAAGCCCAGTAAGGTTCATTGGTGTTCTTGCGGACTTCTTTTGCGAGGCCACTTCCGATCAGGAGAGCAAAAGTAAGTAGAGCAATAAGGTGTTTCACTGACATTAATTGTTAAT
>JALRJZ010000005.1:0-18924 GCA_023261045.1 Akkermansiaceae bacterium | reverse complement strand
AATAGGGCACTTTAATTCTAAGCCGGCAATGAAAAGCTCCAAGCCTTTGGGGGTTTTGTGATCGGCGCAACTTGGTTCCTTGGAGTTTTTATGATCCGGTTCTTCGGATGATGGGCCCGATAAAGCTTAGACGGGACCATGGCGATGAGGCTTGAGAGAAGCATTTGTCTGCTCGTGAGTTATGCTTTCCTAATTCTCGTTTTTTAGGATAGTAAAGGGGATCACCGAGGTGCCTGTTTCTTCTTATGCGCTACGCTATTGTTTCCGACATTCACGCTAATATGCAAGCTTGGGGTGCGGTCTTGGCGGATGCTCGTGACCGGCAGGTCGATGCGATCATCTGTTTAGGAGATGTCGTAGGTTACGGCCCAAAACCGTCCGAAGTCCTCTCTTCGGTAAGATCAGTCACCACAAGTTTTGTCATGGGCAATCATGATGCGGCTGCTGTGGGGTTAATGGATTATTCCGTTTTTAACGACCATGCTCGAGGAGCCATCGAGTGGACCATGGGCGAATTAGACCCTGAAGCAAAAGGGTTTCTCGCCGCTGTTCCGCTCGCTCTGGAAGCCGGTGACATCCTATTCGTGCACGCAGAACTGATCGAGCCGGGTCGATTTGGTTATATTGACGATGCTGAAGTTGCGCGGGCCAACTTTGAGAAGTCGCGCCATTTCGTGACTTTTATTGGGCACACCCACCTTCCGAAGGTCTTTGAACACTCGCCTCAAAGTGGGGTTATCGAGCTGGGTGATCAGGATCTTTCTCTTGAGACACAGAAGAGATACATCGTGAACGTGGGTTCTGTTGGAGAACCCCGAAACCCTCATGATCTTCGAGCACGGTATGTGATTTATGACGATCAGAGTCGGAGCGTTGAATTCCGCCGAGTGGACTTTGATATTTCAGCATACCGGCAAGATCTGGAGGCGACTTCTTTAGATCTCAGGCCTTATTTTTTACAGGTTTATGAGCAAGTGGTTGAGGGTTCCCAGCCTGATGTCGCAGAGCAAGCAAGCGTTGCTGATATGAGGATCAATCCGATGAGTGCCCCATTAGTGGGTGTTCATCAGACATCGCAGATCGTTGCGACTTCGAATCAGGGAGTGCTTCTTGCGAGTGCAAAGCCTTCGAAGCTTCCCCTTGCGATTTTGAGTGCCTTAGTTGTCTTGATTTTGATTGGTGGATTGCTGGTTTGGAAGGGAAAGAACGGATCTTCGAGCGATGAGCCTGCGCCGGATTTCGTTTCCTCTTCTCAACAAATAAACTCTCAAAAGCCAGTGAGGCAGGCTTCGGACTCGCTTGCGATCGCGGAGCCTGAGATGATCAGTCCTCCAAAAAAACCAGAAGTAAGCGAGCCAGCAAGTTCTCCTCGAGAAACCAAAGATCCAAGTCAGCCTGTTAAGGAGAATTCTTCTTTAACCGTCGTCGACCCAAAGCCGTCATCTTCAAAAGTGGAGGCTGACGAGCCCAATGATCGTAGCCAAAATGACAATGCTGTTTGGTGGCAAATGGATAGTAAAGGCAAGGAGGGAGTTTTAAGAGACGTCTATGGAAACATTGACCTCTACCCGATGCAAATGGGTAAGGCGATGAATGCGATTGCCCCAGATCCAATTCCCCTGAATGGCAAAGAGAATGTAAGTGCAACTCAAGGTGGAGTTTGGCAAGAAGACATTGGAAGTGAATGGTTCGTGATGAGCGCTCTACACTCGCTGACCCTAGAAGGGTGGTTTTTAACAGATGTTTTGCAGAGTCCGGTTTTTCTATTTGGGACAAGAACAGGAGGAGCGGAAGATCGGCGAGGATGGCATCTCGATCTTCGGCCTGGTGGAATCGGGCCTCGAAAAGGGCAGATCGGCTTTTTATTCGATAATGGTAATGATCAGGTTTTTGCGGTTTCTAAAAACGCACATGTCGATGATCAACAACCCCACCATTTTGCAATTGTTTGGGATCATGATGCAGAGCGAGCAAGTGGGAAGGTGACTCTTTTTTTGGATGGCCAGAGCGTTGCGAGCCAAATGCTCAAGCATTCTCTCCTTCTCACGAATCAAGCAAACCCATTTCGGATCGGCGCAGTTGAGAACCCAGAAAGGTTTGGGTTTGATGAGTTGCGATATTCGAAAACCACGCTCGTTCCTTCGCAGTTTCTGTCCCACGCTCAGGCAGGGAAGTAAGAGTTGCTCAACAACTCAGCATCATCGGAGTGCACGCAATCCTGATCTGTTGGGGAAACTTTCAGTGGTAATGAGGCGTGAAAGATCTTTGAGAATCAAGGCGCTCGAAGCTCTAGACTCTGGAGCCAACGTATTGATGCTTTCTGCCAGGCCTCCCACATGGGTCCTTGGTAGCCATTTAAACCGTGACCTCCTGAAGGAAGTCGCAGGTATTGTGTTTTGATCTTTTTAGAGAGAAGAGCATCGTGAAACTTTGCACTATGCAGTGGTGGCACTGGTTGATCGTCTGCAGCATGCGCAAGAAAAGTGGGGGGGGTGTCTAAGCTGACATGAAGTTCATTAGAATAGAGGTCAATGAGTTCTTTACTAGGATTTGGCCCCAGTAGGTTTTGGCGAGAACCGGAGTGTGTTCCCTCACCAAGAGTGACGACGGGATAAATCAGAATCGCAAAGTCTGGTCGACTGCTTTGCCGGCTGATTGCATCACTGCCTTGCGGGTCACCTGCGCGAAACTTCGTGATGGCCATCCCTGCAAGATGTCCTCCAGCGGAAAAACCCATGACTCCTATCTGCGACGGCTTAAGATTCCACTCTTTGTGGTGAGCTTTGGTGATTTGGATTGCCCTACGAACGTCATTGAGTGGTCGCTGCGGGTCACCTTTTGGAAGACGATAGTTGAGAACAAGTCCGGTGATTCCCTGTGAATTAAGCCACTTCGCAATGGGCGCTCCTTCTGCTCCAACAACTTGACCATAGCCACCTCCGGGGCAGATCACGACCGCAGTGCCGTTGGGATTTGGTGGAGCGAAAAGAGTGAGTGTTGGGTGAGTGTCTTTGACGATTTTCCCTGATTGCGGCACCTTTTCTCGAGGCCAGATTTCAATGGTTTGGGGCGATTGACTCTCTGCCGTCAGCTTTAGAGTCAAGAGGGCGGCGAGGAGGAGGACGATGGATCGCATGGGTGGGGGATCCTAATGATGGAGTTGCAAAAGACGAGTGGCCTCTGTGATGAGGAAGTCAATTTCCATGAATGGATCTGCCGAAATATCAGACCAGAGGATCCGGCCTTTTGGGTCGATGACAAAAGTCCCATGAAGCGGTTGATCTTCAAAATCATCATGGGCCGTAAATTGCTTAAAGATTGATTTTTGAGAGTCAGAAACAATTGGGAATGGAATCGTTCCTTTCTCGTAATTATCCTGCGATTTTTTTAGGTCCGAGACATCATCAGTCGAGATCGCAAGAATCGGCAAATCGGCTTTTTTAAAGTCTTCGTAGCGATCGGCCATTGTGGTCAGTTGTTCGGTGCAATGCAGGCATCCTGCTCCTAGATAGAAGACAAGGATGAGAGGTTTGCCACGATAGCTTTCAAGTGAGATGGCCTCTTGATGCTGATTAGGCAGAGTAAATGAAGGTGCCGTCGGGGGACTCCAATGGAGGGGGCCGAGTTCGCTGAGCTCGGGTCTGGGAAGGAGGTCCGATGCGGGCTGATGTTTGAGACGCCAGTCATTGGGGTAGCCGAGCTCTTTTGCGATAGGTATGAGGCGCGCGAAGACGGGAGAATCGATTTCAATTTCTGAAGAAATAGTTCTCAGCTCTTCAAAGCCTTTTTTCCATGCCTCATTGTTTTTGTCAGCGTGATAGAGGACGTGAATGGCTTGCGCGAGAGCAACGACCTGTTTGTCGTTTTTTTCAATTTGTTTGAGGGCGCTCTGAGCTGCTTTTTCATGATCCCCGTATGCCAACTGACGCAGCATGGGATTCCATTGGCTAGGGCGTTTAGAAAGTGCTTCGTTCGCTGTTTTAAAATCACCGTTCATCGCGGCGAGGTATCCCCGAAGTTCGGCGAGCGTGTTCTCTAATTTTTTGATTTTCCCATTGTGTTGATCGCGGGCTTTTTTGGCTTGGGCCTCGATTTCTTTTTCGTCTTTTTTCTCTTCGGTCGCCTGATCACGTGCTTGCTTTTCGGCCTCGTGCTGCGCTTGTTTTTCTTTCTCTAGGAGAGAACCTAGGTGTTCAATGCTCCCGAGAAGTTTGGCTTGTTGGCCAAGATTGGAATGAGCAACAGCGATGAGGCGTAACCGAGAAAGGTCGTCCTCATCCTTGGGCAGTTTTTCGAGCCAGGGAGAGTGAGCGTAATCAATGGCCTCTTGCCAAAGTTCAAACTGTTCAAGGAAAGTAATGAGAGCCTTTCTGCCATAGCGCGAGGAACCTTTTGAAGCGGTGTTCAACTGAGGGTGTCTGGGGTTGGCTAAGAGCGATTTAGCCATTTCGATGGCAGCGCTAGCCATGCCTAGGTTTGCAAAGTTTCGAGAACACCACTCGTTATTGTGCGCATAATTATGGATCTGATCTGGCAGAAGAAAATGCTTCATCATGTGAGCATGATCGACTCTCGCCGATGCTTGTTGGTGCCAGATTGCGTCGTGATATCGTTTTGCTTTTGAGTAAATATGCCCAGGCATATGCCACATGTGAGCGATTCCTGGTGCGGCTTGACCGAGCCGAGCCGAGGAGTCTAGCGCTTGCTCATAGTTGCGATAGTCCCAGAGATGAATGGCATAGTGATGAGCCGGGTGGTTGGGAGATTTGGCAAAAATCTGTTCAAGAATGGCATCGAGCCCCAGATGGCTTGAGATAGGAACTCCCTTTCGGTCAAATTGCCAATGGCGACAGACGAGTAGCGCCTTGGCTTCGAGGTCTTCGGGATACTTGAGGATCAAATCTTCGTATGATCGGAGGAAGTTTTTCATCCGAGTTTTAGCATCTTTTTCCTTTTTGTCATCATGGTAGGAAATCTCCGCATTCAGGTAGGCTCGTTCGTGGTCCGTGATTTTGAAATCTGTTTTTTTGAGTAACTCCTCGGCTTTAGAAATAAATTCTTTGGCTCGTTTGGGGTTTTCAATATTAGCCTGAGAGAGACCCCAGTAAGCCATCGCGCATTCCGGGTCATGAGCGAGGATTTGCCTAAATGATCTCTCCGCTTCGTAATACCAAAAGCCATGGAGCTGCCCGAGCCCTTGGTCAAAGAAAGCCTGACCTTCTTCCCATGTGGTGGTGATGGCGAGATGGACTTCCCCGGTCGTCTTTAGAAGTGGTCCCGCTTGACGGGGCCCCTCGTTGAAAGCGTGTCCATTATGAGAATGCCCTTCTTTGAGGGTTTGCTCGTTGCTTTCTTGAGCAAGGCTGATTGCGAAAATGAGAGGGAATGTGAGAAGTTGCTTCATCGGAGTGCTTGCGGATTGATGTTACGTTAGAGATATGGTGGGGTTTACAAATGAATCGGTTGATTTTCGTTTGGCTTTGTCTTTTTGGTTTCTCGCAAGCCCAGGAGAAGCCCAACATCGTGATCATTTTTTGTGATGATATGGGCTATGGTGATTTAGGTTGTTATGGGGCTCAAGGATGGAAGACTCCGAAAATCGACTCCATTGCACAAAATGGAGTGAAGTTCACGGATTTTTATGTGGCTCAACCTGTATGCTCAGCCTCACGAACGGCACTTCTAACGGGGTGCTATCCTAACCGCCTTGGAATTTCGGGCGCGCTTTCGCAGAGAAGTAAAAATGGCATTCATCAAGATGAGACGACCCTTGCTGAGATTTGTAAATCTCAGGGTTATGCGACTGCAATGTATGGGAAATGGCATTTGGGCTATCAGAAGAAGTTTCTTCCGGTTCATCATGGCTTTGATGATTATTTTGGTTTTCCCTATTCAAACGATATGTGGCCAAGCGGCCCCGTGCGCTTTGTAAAGAGCTACCCCCTTCTTCCTTTAATCGAAGATGACGACATTGTGGCACGAGTGAGAGACCAGACGTGGATGACGACTTGGATTACCGAGCGCTCCGTAGAATTCATCAAGCAGAGTAAGCAAAAGCCCTTTTTTCTCTACTTGGCTCATCCTCAGCCGCACGTGCCGCTCTACACTTCACCCACACATACGGGCTCGTCTCGGCAGGGGAAGTATGGAGACGTGATGCATGAGATTGATTGGTCAACGGGTGAGGTCTTAGAGGCTCTGAAAAAAACCGGAGTCATCGACAATACCTTGGTTATCTTTACGAGTGATAATGGACCTTGGATGGTCTACGGCAATCACGCCGGAGGAGTTGGCCCGCTCAGAGGGTGTAAAGGGAATTGTTGGGATGGAGGGGTGAGGGTGCCGTGTGTCATGCAGTGGCCTGCGCGGTTAAAACCTGGCTCTGTTGTCCAAACGCCCATGATGACAATCGACGTCCTGCCTACGATTGCGAATCTCATTGGCGCTCCTCTGCCTCAGAAAAAAATTGATGGGAAGGATGCCTGGAAGGTGATTGCGGGTGAACAAGACCAACCCGTTCAGGAAGCGTATTATTTTTTCTACCGTCGAAATAGCCTTGAAGCAATGCGGATGGGTAGGTGGAAACTACAGTTTCCTCACCAATGGCGAGATTCTAAGACCAGCCCGGCAAACGATGGGCACGCAGGCAAGTATGTGACTCAAGAATGTGGGCTTGAGCTCTATGACCTCGAAAGCGATCCCGGAGAATCCAAGGACGTTTCGAGTGTTTACCCAGAAATCGTCAAAAAAATGCAAGCCCTCGCAGACCTGAAACGAGAAGAACTCGGCGATGATCTAAAAAAAGTTCAGGGCAAAGAAAATCGCCAGCCTGGATTTGCAGAAATCGAAGAATGGGCACGCCCTAAGCAATGACGCTATTTAGCGAGGTTGATACTGGGGATTTTTTTTGGTTGGGATCGGAGCTTGAGTACGAGCCTGCCAATCCTGAAGTTTTTCGAGAAGCTCTTCGGTTTTTTCAGGATGTTTGGTGGCGAGGTTTGTTGTTTCTGCGAGATCGCTTTCGAGGTGATAAAGCTCCAGGGAATGATCTTCAAAGTATTGGATCAATTTCCAGTTGCCCTCTCGAATGACTCCACAGGGAGTGGTGCGGAAATATTTTGAAGCCGATCCACTTCCCTTGCTGTAACCTTGGAGGTAGGCGGGAAAGTGCCAAAAGAGAGGCCGCTCTCTGAGCTTCTCTCCATGAAATGCAGGAAGGAGACTAACGCCATCAAGATCAGGGGAAATTTTTCCACCAGCGAGCTCAACAAATGTCGGGAAGAGGTCAATTTGGGAAATCGCACTCTCGTTTTTTTGACCCGCTGGCGTTCTCCCAGGGAAGCGCACCAAAAAGGGTTCACGAATCCCTCCTTCATAAAACATTCCTTTAGAACCTCGGAGAGGGTCTGCAGCAGAAATACTTCCATGAGGCCCATTGTCTGAAGTGAAAATGACGAGAGTTTCTTGAGTAAGCTTGAGATCGTCTAAGGTTTCTAAAAGGTGACCTACTGCATTGTCCATAGATTGTATCATTGCAGCATATTTCGGATTGTTGTGCTTACCGTCGGGTTCTTTTTTGGAATATTTTTGGGTTAATTCTTCGGTCGCTTGGATCGGAGTGTGCACTGAATAAAAGGGCACATAGGCGAAGAAAGGATCGCGATGATTTGCTCGGATCCAATTGGCAACTTCGCGCCCAAGTCGTTCTGGCAGGTGTTCTCCTTTTGGGCCGTCCTTTAAATAAGGGTTTTTATAGGGTGAGAAATAAGATTTGGGGTGTCCCCAAGTGGTTCCCCCAAAGTTCGCATCAAACCCATCAGCAGTCGGATCCTCTGTGAGGTGCCACTTTCCGGCAACGCATGTCCGATATCCCAGCGGTTTTAAGGCTTCCGCGATGGTGGTGAAGCTGGGGTCAAGAATCGTCGTATTTTTAACCGGGATGAGCTTGCGGTCGATTGCTTTTCCGCGATCAGAATTGCCTACCGTGAAGATACCGTGTCGAGGCGTGTAGGTTCCAGTCATGAGGCAAGCTCTCGATGGGGCACAGTTTGCTGCTCCAGCATAGGCATTGGTGAATGTTGTTCCCTCCTTGGCGAGCCGATCAATGTGAGGAGTTTCATAATACTTCGATCCCTGACAAGAAAGGTCGGTGTATCCCAGATCATCAGCGTAAAGGAGCAAGATATTGGGCTTCTTAGCCAAAGCGTAGGAAACGCTCAGGGAAATCATAAAGAGTAGGCGCACGATCATGGCAGGTGATTTTAGGGTGATAATCTTCGTTATTCAACGAGGAGTTTGGGGAGATTAACCTTGTCTTAGAATTGAAATCCTGAGACCTCTCTGATGGTTAAATTGGATGATAAAAACCCTCACATTATTTTTAGCAGGAGAGCTCTTTTTTTTGGGAGCGCTCCATGCTCAACGTGTGGGTTCAGGCAGCCAAAAGGACGTCATAAAACGTCAGGTTGTTGAGTTGATCACTGGTTTCGAGGCTGATTTTAGCGAGACTTTTGACGACTACGTGAAGCTTCAAGGAGATATTGTTAGACAAGCAAAAAGACCTTTGCTTCCTGACCAATCAAAGGCTTTGGAAGATCTCAAAAATCAGTTTGAGTTGCTCAAAGTTCAATTCATCGATGCTCAGAGAAAAGAAGGTGGGGCGAGCGAGATTCTCATCGAGAGATTTCTGACCTTGCGAGGGCAACTCTATCGTGAGCGCACAGCCTTACTAGTGGCCAAGGCTCAGGTTGCCCAAAGCTCCCGGCTGCAAAATCAAGACTCAGCGCAAGAAAAACAACTCCCCGAACAAAAGCCACAAGACCCAGAGCTCAGTGGGCAGGCTTCTCCCAGAATGCAGAAGCAAGCTCGCGTTTCTGAGCTTGCTCGGATCACCGAGCAAACAACGGAAGCCGATCGCCTAGAGAGCTCAATCGAACCCAATGGGATCTCGCAAGATCCTGACTCGAACTCCAACGCGGTTTCGACCCAATTGAGGAGTGCTCAAGAGGCGGTGATTATCGCCGAGAAGATCAAGGCCGATTACGTCGCCTTGACGGCTAGAAATGATCAACTCAAGCAGGAGAACACGACGCTGCACTCCGAGCTCGTAGCCAAAGGCAATGAGCTTGCTCAAGTGAACGTCCAACTTGCGGAGATGAAGGCGGTCGCCGTGGATTCTTCGGCCCTAGCACGGCTTGAGCAGGAGAAAAGAGACTTAGTCGAGCAATTAGAGAATCGCGAAAGCGAACTTAAAAAAGCCCGGACAGAACTCGGAAAGCTGCATGTTCGTTCGGCAATTCTTCAAAAAGAGTTCGCTGCTCTACAGCGCCGCTGCCTGCAAATCGCTCCAATCTGTTATGAAAAGGGCGTTGAAGATCTCCCAAACCAGCAGCAACGGGTGCTTTCTCAGGTCTTGGAGGTTTTAGCCGTTTTTCCCAGTGCCCGCTTTGAGATCGTGGGACACACTTGTGATCTTGGTAGCAAAGAAAATAATCTGGCTTTGAGTCGTAACCGTGCACGGTCTTTACATGATTATCTTCTTGCGAATGATATTCCTGCTGAGCGATTAAGTTCGCGGGGTGTCGCTGACGCGCAACCCATCGCACCCAACGATGACGAAGAAAACCGGCGGAAAAATCGCCGCGTTGAAATTGAGATTCTTGACTAAACTTTATGAAAACACGAAACACCCTTAGCGTTTTAGGCGCAGCTCTTATCCTCACCGCATGTGATCAAAGCAGCCCTCAAAACTCACAAAACACCAATTCATTGATTTTGGAAACAGCGACATTTGGAACAACAAAAGATGGCAAGGAAGTGAAAGTATTCACCCTTAAGAATGGTCTTGGGCACGAAGCTAAAGTCATCGAATACGGGGCACTTTTGACGTCGATGAAAGCCCCTGATCGAGATGGTAAGGTCAGCGAGATCACCCTAGGCTATGGGGATGATCTTGCTGCTTGGGAGAAGAGCACAAGCTACTTTGGTGCAACTGTCGGGCGTTATGGAAATCGAATCGCCGACGGTCAATTCACCTTAAATGAAAAAGAATACTCATTGGCAAAAAACAATGATCCAGGCGGGATTGCTTGTCACCTCCATGGCGGTCTTAAAGGATTTGATAAGGTTCTTTGGGCTGGTAAATCCTTTGAGTCAGAAGGTGTCGTTGGTGTCGAGTTGACCTACCGGTCCGTTGATGGAGAGGAAGGCTACCCGGGCAACCTTGACGTATCCGTGAAATATTCTCTCACGCAGGACGGAGAATTGCATTTTGAAGTCAGCGCTACGACTGACGCGGCGACACCAGTGAACATTGTTCAGCATACGTATTGGAACTTAACGGGCGATACTCAAAATACTATTTTGGATCACGAGCTTCAACTGATGGCTGATAAGTTTTTGCCGACAACTGAGGGCCTAATTCCGACTGGCGAATTAGCCTCTGTTGAAGGCACTCCCATGGACTTCACCACTGCTTATCCAATTGGTGCGCGTATTAACGAAGAGACTGAAGCACTCAAATTTGGCGGTGGCTATGACCATTGCTGGGTCTTGCGGGAGCCAGAATCCGCCGGAGAGGTTCGCTTGGCTGCTGTGTTACACGATCCAAAGAGCGGAAGAGTCTTGGAGGTGCTCACTGATCAGCCTGGTGTCCAATTCTACAGCGGCAACTTCCTTGATGGGAATCCCTCTGAATTTAGAACCGCCCTCTGCTTGGAGACCCAACTCTTCCCAGATTCTCCAAACCAGCCAAGTTTCCCTAACAGCATTCTGCAACCAGGAGAAACATACAGGCACACCCAAGTCTTTCGTTTTTCAACGAAGTAAGGAGAGTTAACCTCAGCTATCCATTACCGCAAACTTGAGATCGGCGCTGGAAACAACCTCACCATTCACCGAACAGGTGGCCACTGCTTGCCCGATATTGCGTCGGAATTTGGTGATTTCAGCGTCGATAAATAAGGTGTCTCCAGGAACAACTGGCTTGCGGAATTTGACGTTGTCGGCACTCAGGAAGTAGCCAATCTTACCCTGATTGTCCGGCATACGCATGATCAAGATGGATGCGGCTTGAGCCATGGCCTCAAGCTGAAGCACACCAGGCATGACTGGATGCCCTGGGAAATGCCCCTGGAAGAACTCCTCGTTCATTGTGAGGTTCTTGATGGCGGTGCATTTCATCTCGGAAGAAAATCCAGTGACTCGATCGATCAAAAGGAAGGGATAGCGATGAGGGAGAATCTTGAGAATGTCTTTGATATCCAAGACGGCTTCCGCTTCGGGCAGCTTCAATGGCGGAACCATTGAGCGCATTGCTGCGTAGTTTTTCTGTAGGGCTTTTGCAGCTTCAGTATTTGGCCCGTGTCCCGGTTTAACGGCAATGACGTGTCCGGTAAATTTACGCCCTGAAAGCATCAGATCTCCAATCACATCTAAGGCCTTGTGTCGGGCAAATTCATTCTCAAACCTCATGGGCTCTTTGGACATGATCTCATCGCCCCGAACGACAACAGCGTTCTCGAGTGACCCTCCTTTGATCAGCCCTTTGTCTAGGAGTGGTTTGATGTCTTCGTAAAAGGTGAAGGTTCGCGCAGGAGCGATTTCTTTTTCGTAAATCTCAGGTGTGATGACCGAAGAAAAATACTGCACGAAGCGCCCGTCTTTGCCGATGTTGGTCACCGAAACGCGAAATTGCTTATCGGGCACAATCGTAATGAGAGAACCGTCGCCAGTTTCCAAGTGAATGGGCTCTCTGATTTCCCAGATCTTCCTCGGAACTGACTGTTCTTGAATTCCTGCTTTCTTAATGAGCTCCACGTAGGGGCGAGCTGATCCATCACCAATGGGAGGCTCGTTGGCATCCATCTCAATGAGAGCATTATCCACGCCGAGGCCAACTAATGCCGAAAGAACATGTTCAACGGTATGGACTCGAACGGCCCCCTCAGCCAAAGTCGTTGCTCGTTCAACGGTCTGCACTTTCGAAACGTCAGCATCGATGAAGGGCTTGTCGGGGAGATCCACGCGGCGGAATTTGAAGCCATGTCCTTCAGGGGCTGGCTTGAGAGTGAGAGTGACTTTTTCACCAGTGTGAAGGGAGGTCCCTTCCAAGCTGGCTTCGGATGCGAGGGTGTGCTCCATTTGCGACATGGCCGCTTTTTAAACTGGGATCAGAGATTTGAAAGGGATTTTATGCTCAGGTGGAACCGCTCATTGCTCCCCGAACAGATTTTTCGATCGAAGCGATCAATGATGATTGGATGGTGGTGGGAAAGCCTGCGCCTTTGATCGTTCACCCAACGAATGGTCGCGAGGAGATCACCTTGCTTGGTGAACTCAAGAAGCGGTGGCCTCAAGATGAGTTTCATTTTATCAATCGCTTAGACCGAGAAACAAGCGGGTGCGTCTTGGTTGCCAAATCAAAGAAGGCCGCACGGATTTTTGGAAAACTCATGATGCGCCGCCAAATTCACAAAAAATATCTAGCGATTGTTCATGGTTGGCCAACTTGGGATGAAATCCTTGTTGATCGACCTCTTTTGAGGATGGGAGAGATCAAAGAAAGCCCCATCTGGGTGAGGCAAATGGTCCATGATTCGGGCAAAGCAAGTGTGACCCGATTTGAACTCAAGAGGCAGTTTCGGCGCGAGGGCCAACAATTCGCGATGGTGGAAGCGCAGCCCCAAACCGGGAGAACCCACCAAATACGAGTTCATTTAGAATCTCTTGGTCACGTGATTGTTGGGGATAAAATCTACGCGAGAAATGGAGAAGATTACCTCGAATTCATTGAGTCTGGTTGGAATGAGGAGCTTCAGAAAAGGTCGCTCTTGAGTCGCCATGCCCTCCATAGCTCGATGATTTCTTTTCAGTGGGAGGGCAAAGCATTCGAAGTTTGCTGTCCTTTGCCCGGAGATTTAGAGGAGTTTTCGCTTGGTCTTAGTGAGAAGAAAGATTGATTTTGAGATATGGCCAAACTTCAGGATATCGTTGCTTTTCTCGAGGCGACTCTCAAAACAGAAAAAATTCCTGATTACCCGGGAGCTTATAATGGATTGCAGCTCGAAAACGCGGGAGAGGTTCAGCATGTTGTTTTGGCCGTGGACGCGAGCCTTCCCGTGATCGAACAAGCCATTGAAGAGCGAGCGGATCTTCTGCTCGTGCATCACGGGATGTTTTGGCAGGGGGTGCGACCCTTGACTGGGGCCAACTATCGCAAGCTCAAATTGGCGATGGATGCAGGATTGGCGATCTACAGCTCGCATCTTCCCCTCGATGTGCATGAAACCTTGGGCAATAATGTCTGTTTGATGAAAGCGTTGGGGCTGGGAAAGGGGACTTCATTTTTTGATTGGAAAGGTCTCCTGCTGGGGCGGCGAGGGTTTTTTGCAGATTCGTTGGGCGAATTGGTCTCGAGGCTGGAAGGCGCAGTGGGGGGAGCCGTCCATGTCAGAGGGAACCTAGATCAGCCAGCAGGGGTTGTCGGGGTGATTACTGGGGGTGCTGGCAGTGAAGTGGAGGCTGTTCAACAAGCAGGGATCGACACCTTTATCACCGGTGAGGGTCCACATTGGAGTTATTGTTTGGCAGAAGAGCTTGCAATCAACGTGCTCTACGCGGGGCATTATGCGACTGAAGTGTTTGGAGTTCAGGCTTTGGGAGAGCTTTTGGCTAAAGAGTTCCACGTGAGCTCCACTTTTCTTGATCACCCCACAGGGCTCTAGTTATGGACTTCCAGGGAGAGAACTTCTGTAAGATAAGTGAGTGCAAATGGGCAAAATTCACCCAATCCTTAATTTTCGTGGATTTGAGAGGGATAAAAACTTTGATGAATGATCAAAAAAAAGACTTGCCGTACCCGGCCGAGCCACGTAATCCTATTAGCAAGTCTGCGGGTATAGCTTAATGGTAAAGCTCCAGCCTTCCAAGCTGATCATGAGGGTTCGATTCCCTCTACCCGCTCCAAAGTCCTTAATCTAAAGCAATTCTTCCGGGAATTTAACCAAATAAAAACTATGAAAAACACGCTAACATTCGTGCTCTCAGCTTTCGTTGCTGCCGCACCATTAGCATCTGCCAACGAGGTAGAAGTAAGCAAGGCAGTCCACGCTGCTGTCGCTTCTGACTCAAGCAAGGTGCTTGAGATCGTCGCAAAGAACATCTCAGCGAATGAGTCTGCATCTTGCGAGATTGTGAAAGCAGCAATTGTTGCTTCAAATGCTGATTCAGGCCTTGTCGCGCAGATCGTTGAGGTTGCGATCCTCGAGGCTCCCTCTCAAATGCGTTTAATTGCACAGTGTGCAATGGCGACTGCCCCTGAAGCTGCTTCTCGCGTTCAAGCGATCTTAGAAAAGTTCGACAAGGTTGGCGGTGAAGGCGGATCTTCAAAGGGTGGCCTTGATGACAGCAAAGATGCTGAAGAGGATGCCGAAGGCCCGAACCCACTTGACTTCCCCACAACGGGTGTTGATGAGTTGGGACCAAGCCGCGGTGATGACCCCGCAACTGCTCCTGGAAACGAGCCTACTGGAGGTTCTCGTGACTATTTCCGCTTCGACCCCATTGACGACGACCCACAGGTGACGCGCGTCGGAGATCAGTAATTAGTCTATGCTCAAGGCCGTCTCGAAGTTTACTCTTCAGGCGGCTTTTCTGAATAAAACAAACAAAGAAAACAAATTTATGAAAAAGCAATTTTTTGCAATCGCCGCAATCGGGATGGCTTCAGCAGGCGTTCTTTGCGCTCAGTCTCTCTACGACATCGCACCTGATGAGTCCGAAAAAGACAGCCTTCCATTGACTTGGACTGTTGGAGCAAACATCGGACTTGATGACAACCCAACGCCTCTCTTCTCTGCACTTATCGGTGAAGACCAGAGCCTTTACGGTCAGGCCTATGTTGGAGCAACTCTCCTCAACAACCAGCCTACCTCGACGACTGCCTTTGGTGCTCAGCTTGGTGTGATCCATTACTTCGACAATTTGAGCATCCTCGGAAACGACGTTGATGATTCGAGTTTCACCGCTTCTCTTTACCTGAATCATACGGAGCGTCTTAGTGAGCGACTTCGCGTTGTGAGCCGCAATTCTTTTGCCTACGAGCTCGAGCCTGATTATTCTTATGGTTTCCAGTCTGATCGTGCTGTTGGTAACTACACCCGTTGGTTCACTGACAACTCCGTCGGTTACCGCTGGTCTGAGCGACTCGCAACCTACACCGGCTTCAGACTCAGCGACCTTTCCTATGATGACTCATCGTTCAGCTACCGCGACCTGAGCACGACGAGCTTTTCGAATAGCTTCCGTTATCAGCTAAGTGAGTTGACTGTTGGAACTTTCAACTATCGCTATTCTGAGTCAGATGGTTCAAGCCAAGTGACCGATTCAACCAATCACTTCTACACCTTAGGTCTTGAAAATCGTTTCAGCCCAAGAGCTCTTGGAGTGGTTCGTGCTGGTATCCAGGACCGTGAGGTTGACGGTGGAACTTCCGGAACAAGCCCCTTCCTTGAAGGTACCTTGCGGATCAAGGCAAATGAGCAGCTTTCATACAGAGCTTACGCTCGTTTCGGTGTGGAAGACTACGGTCGGATGCTTAGAAGTGGTTTAACGACCGCAGTCTACAGCGGAACTGAGTCACTTCGCCTCGGATTCTCTGGTGATTATCTTGTTTCCCAGGACCTGACACTTTCTGTCGGACTCAACTACATTGATTCAACCTACGATGACTTGATGCGAGTTGCAGCTCCCGTTGGTGTTCAAGTGCCACGCTCATTGAATGAGGAGTTGGTCAACGCCTACGTCGGATTTGGCTACAAACTCAATGATTCAATGACACTCAGCGGTCGTTACAACTTCGAAGATCACTCTTCTGATAACGCAAGCCGCGGGTATGAGCGCAACCGCATTAGCTTGGGTGTGAGCACTCAGTTCTAAGAATAAGAAAATATTTCTGAACAATTCCAGCCCTCGCGGTGTCTTTTCATTGCGAGGGTTGTTTTTTGCCTCTATTTATCTCCCACGGAACTCAACAACGTTCGCAATTAATTTCATGAGAGGAACCATTCCAGGAACAGAAACCGCTTCGACCATTGATTATTGGCAGGTTCTTAAGAATCGCTACGGCGTCATTCTCTTGACCTTCTTACTCGTGTTTATGACCGCTGCGGTCATCACCTCGGTGATGCCACAGAAATTTGAAAGCACGTCTGTGGTGCAAGTTCATCCGTCCATGTTGACCATCACACCGACCTACCGATCAGGTCAAGTGGGTCTTGGAACATTGATGACTCGAAACTACATGGAGAACGAATTTGAGACCATCACTGCTCCTGAGACTTTGACTGAAGCAGCTGAAGCTCTCAATTTAACTGAAGTTTGGGGAATGGATATGTCCGAGGTCCTTAAGACCATGAGTGAAATTGTCATTGCGGTTCCTCGAAGGGGAACCGATCTCATGGAAATCCGGGTGAGGCATGGAAAGCCCGAGGAGGCTAAGGAAATTGCCGAGGCACTCTCAAAAGCATACGTCGCGCGCCGGAATCGCGAGGAAACGGCGCGAGCCGAAGAAGCCCTCGAGGCCTTGGATGATGAGTTAACCCTGCAGGGCGACCTTGTGCAAGAACATCGTAAGGAGCTCACCGTCTTGATTCAGCAATATGGCATTCCCTACTTCGACGGGCGAAATTCCGGCAATGTTGGAGCGACCGAGGAGGCGATGTATCGTATGTCGCAGCAGAAGTTGGATAATTACGAAACCCAGCGCGATCAGCTCAAGATTCAGATTCAAAAGCTGATGGACACCGACAATGAGGAGATCGTTCGGGCGGCCGCAGGTTTGGATCTTCCTGAAAATCAGGTGACCGCCTACTGGACCCGTTTTCGCGAAGCGACGGATGCCATTAAAGTGGCTCAGGCGGAAGGTTTGGGTCTCAATCACCCTGAAGTTATTGCCCTCCAAGAGCGCGCTGAAAGCTCCATGGAAAATGCCCGCAGCGAAGTGGTCACTCTCAAGAAGGTGCTCGAAACGAAGTTGACCTTGGTCGATCGGCAGGTTGAGAAAATGCGCGAGATCGTGGATAACAAACAGGACCTCACCGTGGAGCTCTCTCTGAAGCAGCACAACTACAACCAAGCCAAAGAGGAGTATGAGCAGGCACGAATGCTGTATCGTGAGATGAAGATCAAACAGCAGGAGGCTCGAGTCATCTTAAAGATGCCGAAAACTCCCATCACGATTCACGAGAAACCCAAAATGGCTAGAAACGCGATTTTCCCAAACATCACAATGAATCTTTTGTTGGGGGCTGGTGTCGGATTGGTTTTCGGAATTGGTATTGCCTTCCTTCTAGAGCACTTGGATACCTCGGTGAAGAGCCTTGAGGACGTTGAGCGCTATCTCCAAGTCCCGGTTCTTGCAGTGATTCCACAGGATGTGGGCGTGTTGCACAAACAAAGTGGAATGAGCCCAGATGCCGAGGCTTACCGGATCCTTCGAACCAACATCGAGTTTAATCGTAAGAATCCAGATGACAACTCAATCACTGTCGTCTCCGGTGGTGCGGGTGAAGGAAAGTCAACCACGCTAACCAACCTTGCTTACGTGTGTGCTCAAGGTGGCTACACTACCCTGATGATCGACGCTGACCTTCGCCGTCCCCGTCTGCACACTTTCTTTGATATTAACAACTCGGTGGGTCTAACCAACTACCTTACAACCGATTTGGCTTTAGAGGATGTCATTCTCCAGACCCCCGTTGATAATCTTTATTTCCTTCCCTCAGGCATCTTGCCTGCAGACGCGGCTGGTATTTTGAACTCTCGGCGGATGTCCGAGCTTCTTCAAGACGTTAAGCAGCGCTTTGATCTTGTCTTAGTCGACTCCCCTCCAATCTTGGGCGTGAGTGATGCTTCGGTTCTTGCCAGCGAAGTGGACTTGACCATGGTTGTTGTTCAGCATCGGAAGCTTCCGCGAAATATGCTGATGCGTGTGAAACAGGCTGTCGAAAATGTTGGAGGACAGGTCATTGGAGTCGTGCTCAACAACGTTGATGTGCGAAGTGATAGCCAGTATCAGTATTATACCAGTTATTATACTTACTATGCCCCAAGCGGACTTGATGAGTCCTCTGCTCCGCAGCAAATGACAGCACCACAAAGTGCTACGACTGAGAAGAAGACCTCAAAGCAAGAAAATTCAAGTGCGGAAGACCTCTACTAATCGTAATCTACTTATAACAACTCAATCGAAATGATGAAAACATGGCTCGCCTTATTGATCGCTGTTCTAGGCCTTTCAACGGCTAGTGGGCAGATTCGCCCCAAGCAAATGCTTCAAATTAAAATCACGGGAGTTCCCGTAAGGGAGCAGGCGCGTATTGATAACGTCTACCAGGTATCGAATTCTGGAACCATCAACATGTGGGTGATCGGTAACGTGAAGGCTGAGGGGTTAACCAACGCTCAATTGGCGACAACGATTGCTTCAGCTTACAAGAATGCCGGTATTTATAATGCTCCGACCTTTATTGTGACGAGCCAAACGGACGCTGGTGACGTGGGTGTCAAATCTTATACGGTTGGAGGCCAAGTGAAAGTTCCGGGACCAAAGGCATGGACTGTTGGGCTCACACTCTTTAATGCCATTCAGGCTGCTGGTGGCCACACCCCGTTTGGGGCGATCAATCGGGTGAAACTTTATCGTGATGGTGCAGTCTACGAGTATGATCTGCGCAATGATAAGAATAAGACGATCAAAGTTTTTGAGAAAGATATGATCGAGGTCCCCCAGACTGGTTGGAACGGGCGATAGATTCCCTTTTAGCAGCAATTTTTAGAGAGGGTAGGAGATCGATTCTCCCACCCTCTTTTTTATTCCAAGGTTGAACCCTGTGTCCGCCGGGATATCATCTCAGGCCGATGAAG